>DASSJI010000279.1:0-30063 GCA_035691285.1 Vicinamibacteria bacterium
GGACCTCCCGCGCCGTGAAGCCGGCGCCGGAGGCCACCGGCCAGCTCCTGATCTCCAGGTAGTCCTCGTTGCCGCCCTCGACCGAGGTGTTCCAGTTCGAGGCCCCGGCCACCACCTGGGCGCGCCCGCGCACGACCGGGCTCATGCGCCCGATGCCGGGCACCTGCTCGCGGATGGCCGCCGCGTCCTCCAGGGTCAGGGTCTGCACGCCGCCGGCTCCGGTCTGGAAGCCACCGCGGCCCCCGCTGCCCGCCGACACGTAGATCACGTTGACACCGGCGCTGGCGATCTCCTGGTCGATGGCGGCGCGCGCGCCCGAGGAGATCGCGATCATCGTGATCACCGAGGCCACGCCGACGATCACGCCGAGCGCGGTCAGGCTCGAGCGCAGCTTGTTCTGGGCGAGAGCGCGCAGGGCGATGTCGACCACGGCCAGGAGCCTCATGGCCGCCTCAGCGCGTGCGCTGCTCCCGGCGCGGCGAGAACGGGTTGTTGGTCGCGCCGGGGCTGGGCCGCGCGGCGGCCCCACCCGCGGCCGGCGCGCCCCGCTGGCCGGTGATCACGGCCTCTCCCTCGCGCAGCCCCTCGATCACCTCCACGTAGCGCCCGTCGGAGAGCCCCAGCTTCGCCTCGCGCGGCTCCGGCCGCCCTCCCGGGCCGGGCACGTAGAGCGGCCTCTCGCGCCCGCGCCGCCCGGCTTCCGCCGGACCAGCGTTCCGGGCACCGGGCTCCCGGGCCTCGGGCCGGAAGCGGGCGGCCGCCGCCGGCACGCGGAGCACGCCGTCGCGCCGGCGCGTCTCGACGGACACCGTGGCCGTCATGCCGGGCATGAGCTTGGAGGCGTCGTTCGAGACCGCCACGATGGTGTTGTAGGTCACGACGTTCTGGTTGACGATCGGCTGCAGCCGCACCTGCTCGATCACGCCCTCGAACACCTCGTCGGGCCAGGCGTCGACGCGGAAGCTGGCGGCCTGGCCGGGCTCGACGCGGCCGATGTCGGCCTCGTCGATCGCGACGTTGACGCGCATCCGCTTCAGGTCGTTCGCGATCACGAACAGGGTCGGCGCCTGCAGCGAAGCGGCGACGGTTTGCCCCACGTCCACGTTGCGCGCCAGCACCACGCCGTCGATGGGCGCCACGATCACGCTGTGGCCCAGGTCGACCTCGGCCTGGTTCAGGGCGGCCTCGGCCTGGCTCACCGCCGCCTCGCTGGCCTTCTGCTGCGCCACGGCCGAGTCGTAGGCGGCCTTCGCGCTCTCGAGATCGCTCTCGGGCAGGAGGCTCTGGGCCGCGAGGGCCAACGCGCGCTCGTACTTCTGCCTCGCGTCGGCGGTGGCGGCCGCGTTGCGCTCGACCTGGGCCCGGGCCGCCACGAGGTTGGAGCGGGCCTGGGCCACGCGGGCCTGGAACAGGGACGGCTCCAGGCGCGCCACCACCTGGCCCTTCCTCACCCGCGCGTTGAAGTCCGCGCCCAGCCAGGCCACGGTGCCGGACACCTGGGAGCCCACCTGGACGGTGGTGACGGCCTCGAGCACGCCGGTGGCGCCCACGACCTCGACGACGTCGCCCTTGTCCACGAGGGCGGTCTCGAACGCGGGCGGCTCCGAGCGGCCGCGGATCGAGACGAGCAGCACCGCGCCGCCGAGCACGGCGCCCGCGACGACGACCAGCCGGCGGCGCACCATGGGCCAGTCTACCCCACTCGAACTTCGCCCCGCCGTGCGGCCGGGTTCCACGAAAACCAGTCGTCCGTAGTAAAAAGGAGCGCCCATGGGCACGATCCTCGTGACCGGCGGGGCCGGCTTCATCGGCTGCAACTTCGTGCGCCTGCTGCTCGCCAGGACCGAGGAGCGGGTGGTCGTCGCCGACGCCCTGACCTACGCCGGGAGCCTGGCCAGCCTCGAGGAGATCTCCGGGCATCCCCGCTACGCGTTCGTCAAGCTGGACATCGCCGACCGCGACCGCGTCCGCTGGGCCTTCCGGGAGCACCACCCGACCGCCGTCGTGAACTTCGCCGCCGAGAGTCACGTGGACCGCTCCATCGACGATCCCTTCGCGTTCGTCCACACCAACCTGGTCGGCACCTTCGAGCTGCTCGAGGCCGCGCGCCACCACCTGCGCGAGCGGCCCGCCGCCGAGCGCGACGCCTTCCGGTTCCTGCACGTCTCAACCGACGAGGTGTACGGCAGCCTCGGCCCGAAGGGAGCCTTTCGCGAGGACACGCCCTACGCCCCCAACTCGCCCTACGCCGCGACCAAGGCCGGCGCCGACCACCTGGCCCGGGCGTGGCACGAGACCTTCGGCCTCCCGGTGATCGTCACGAACTGCTCGAACAACTACGGCCCCTTCCAGTTCCCCGAGAAGCTCGTGCCGCTCGTGATCCTGAACGCCGTCGAGGCCCGTCCGCTGCCGATCTACGGCGACGGCGGCAACGTCCGCGACTGGATCCACGTCGAGGACCACTGCAGGGGCGTGCTCGCGGCGCTGCGGGGCGGCCGGCCCGGGGAGAAGTACAACCTGGGGGGTCACGGCGAGCGCACGAACCTCGACGTCGTCGACGCGATCTGCGCCGCCCTGGAGACCCTGAAGCCCGCGGCGAAGAACGACGCCCTGAAGGAGCGGGGCGTGTCGAGCTACGCCGAGCTCAAGACCTTCGTGAAGGACCGCCCCGGCCACGACCGCCGCTACGCGATCGACTCCGCGAAGGCGAGGCGCGAGCTGGCGTGGCGGCCGCGCTTCGCGTTCGAGGAGGGCCTCCGCGCCACCGTCGCCTGGTACCTCGCGAACGGAGCGTGGTGCGAGGCCGTGCAGGGGGGCCGCTACGGCCGCGAGCGCCTGGGCCTCGGCAGCCCGGCATGAAAGGGATCATCCTCGCCGGCGGCTCGGGATCGCGCCTCTGGCCGCTCACCCTGGCCATGAGCAAGCAACTCGTCCCCGTCTACGACAAGCCGATGATCTACTACCCGCTGAGCACGCTGATGCTCGCCGGCATCCGCGAGGTCCTCGTCATCACGACCCCCGAGGACCAGGAGAACTTCAAGCGGCTGCTCGGCGACGGCGCCGGCTTCGGGATCCGGGTCGCGTGGGGGGTGCAGCCGCGGCCGGAGGGCCTGGCCCAGGCGTTCCTGATCGGCCGGGAGTTCGTCGGCCGGGACGCGGTGGCCCT
This sequence comes from Vicinamibacteria bacterium, assembly GCA_035691285.1. Classification (GTDB taxonomy): domain Bacteria; phylum Acidobacteriota; class Vicinamibacteria; order Fen-336; family Fen-336; genus DATFEN01. The sequence continues at coordinate 3,167 of DASSJI010000279.1, forward strand.
CGCGCTGGGCGACAACATCTTCTACGGCGCCGGCTTCTCCGAGTCGCTGCAGGCGGCCGCCCGCCGCCCCGCCGGCGCCACGGTATTCGCCTATCGCGTCCGGGACCCCGAGCGGTACGGCGTCGTCGAGTTCGATCGCGAGGGGCGCGCGGTGGGCCTCGAGGAGAAGCCGACGCGGCCGCGCTCGGCGTTCGCGGTGACGGGCCTCTACTTCTACGACAACGCCGTACTCGAGATCGCCTCCTCGCTCAAGCCCTCGGCGCGGGGAGAGCTGGAGATCACCGACGTGAACCGCGCCTACCTGGCAAAGGGCGCGCTCCACGTCCAGGTCCTCGGCCGCGGCATGGCCTGGCTCGACACCGGCACCCACGAGTCGCTGCTCCAGGCCTCGACCTTCATCCAGGCCATCGAGGAGCGCCAGGGCCTGAAGGTCTGCTGCCCCGAGGAGGTCGCGTGGAAGATGGGCTTCATCTCCGACGCGGACCTGAGCCGCATCGCGCGCAGCCTGGACCGCAACGACTACGGCCGTTACCTGTTGCGGCTCCTCGAGGACGAGGGACGCCCATGAACGTCACGTCGACCGACCTGCCCGGCGTCCTGCTCGTCGAGCCCGAGGTCTACTGCGACGCGCGGGGCTTCTTCCTCGAGACCTACCACCGCGAGAAGTACGCGGCCGCCGGGATCGACGCGGCCTTCGTCCAGGACAACCACTCGCACTCGACGCGGGGGACGCTCCGCGGCCTCCACGCCCAGGTCCTTAGACCCCAGGGCAAGCTGGTGCGCGCGGTGCGCGGGAAGATGTTCGACGTGGCCGTCGACATCCGCGTCGGCTCCCCTCGCTTCGGGCGCTGGACCGGCGCCTTGCTCTCGGGCGAGAACTTCCGGCAGCTCTACATCCCGCCGGGCTTCGCCCACGGCTTCTGCGTGCTGTCGGAGGAGGTCGACGTCGAGTACAAGTGCACCGACCTCTACGCCCCCGAGGACGAGATCACGATCGCGTGGGACGACCCCGAGATCGGCATCGCATGGCCGGTGGCCGTCCCGGTGCTGTCCGACAAGGACGGCAAGGCGCCGCAGCTCGCAGCGCTCCGGGACCGGCTGCCGCGGTTCTCCGGTTGAGGCTGCTCGTGACTGGCGCCGGCGGACAGCTCGGCCGGGCGCTCGGGCCGGCGCTCGCGGGCCACGAGGTGGTCGCCCTGCCGCGGGCCGAACTCGACATCGGGGACCTCGCGGCGGTGCGGGCGGCGGTCGCGGCGCACCGGCCCTCGGTCGTCGTGAACGCGGCCGCCTACAACCTGGTGGACCAGGCCGAGAGCGAGCCCGAGGCTGCCGAGCGCGCGAACGCCATCGGCCCGAGGAACCTGGCCCTGGCCGCCGCCGAGCGCGGCGCCGCGATCCTCCACGTGTCCAGCGACTACGTCTTCGACGGCGAGCAAGGCCGCCCCTACCACGAGCGCGACGCGCCGAACCCCCTCTCGGCCTACGGCCGGAGCAAGCTCGAGGGCGAGCTGGCGGTGCGCGAGGCGAACCCGCGCCATCTCGTCGTGCGTACGGCCTGGGTCTACGCGGCCGTCGGACGCAACTTCCCGAACACCATACGACGGCTCGCCGAGGCGGGACCGGTGCGGGTCGTGGACGACCAGACCGGCTCGCCCACCTACGCGCCGCACCTCGCTCTGGGCCTCGCGCGACTCCTCTCCGGCGGCGGCTACGGGACGTACCACCTGGCCGGGTCGGGCGCGGCCACCTGGCACGACTTCGCCGTGGCGCGGTTCGCGGCGCTGCGCGTCGCGTGCGCAGTGGAGCGGGCTAAGTCCGCCGAGTTCCCGCGCCCGGCCCGCCGGCCGCGCTTCGCTCCGCTCGTCACCGTTCGCGAGCCTCCCGTCCTGCTGCCGCCCTGGCAGGAGGGCGTGGTCGCGTACACGCGGGCGGTCGCCGCATGAAGGTCCTCGTCACGGGCGGGGCGGGCTACATCGGCGCCCACGTGGTCCGAGCGCTTCAGGAGGCGGGCCATCCTCCCGTCGTGCTCGACGACCTCCGCCGCGCCCGCCCGGGCCGGACCGGCGGCTTCCCCGTCGAGCGCGTGGCCGTCGAGGACGTCGAGGCGCTGCTCGGCGTCTTCGCGCGCCACCGTCCCGAGGGCGTCGTGCACCTCGCCGGCTACATCAGCGTGGCCGAGAGCGTCGCTCGGCCGGACCTTTACTGGCAGAACAACCTGGGCGCCGCGGCCGCCCTGCTGATCGCCTGCGCGCGCTCCGCCGTCCGTGCGTTCCTTTTCTCCTCCACCGCGGCCGTCTACGGGAACACCGAGCTGTCGCCGATCCCCGAGAGCGCGCCCCTCGCGCCGACCTCGCCCTACGGCGCCTCGAAGCTGGCCTTCGAGCGGCTGCTCTACGACGCCGGCCGCGCCCTCGGCTTCCGCACCGCGGCGCTGCGCTACTTCAACGCGGCCGGCGCGCATCCCGACTGGCGCGTGGGCGAGGACCACGAGCCGGAGGAGCACCTGATTCCCCGTGTCGTGCGCGCCCTGCTCGACGGACGGCCGGTCCAGGTCTTCGGCCGCGACTATCCGACGCCCGACGGCACCTGTGTGCGCGACTTCGTCCACGTGACCGACCTGGCCCGGGCCCACGTCCGCGTGCTCGAGGCCGACGACCTTCCGGGCGGCCTCAGCTTCAACTGCGGCACCGGGCGCGGCAGCTCGGTCCTGGAGGTGATCGAGGCGGTGGGCTTGGCTCTCGGCGTCACGCCCAGGATCGAGTTCGGCCCGCGGCGGCCGGGCGATCCTGCATCGCTCGTGGCCGACCCGGCGGCCCTGCGCCAGCGCGTCGCCTGGCAGCCGCGCCACTCGGACCTCGGCGAGATCGTGGCCTCGGCCGTCGAGTGGGAGCGCTTCAGGAGGTCAGGTGCAGAAGCGTAAGGCTCCGCCCCGCTGGCAGGCCCTCGGCATCCTGTTCGGCTCGCACCCGTGGCATGGCGTCCCCTTCCCGAAGGAGGCGCCGGGCGTCCTCACCGTCTACGTCGAGATGGTGCAGACCGACGCGGTCAAGTACGAGCTCGACAAGGTCACCGGCCTGCTCAAGGTGGACCGCCCGCAGAAGTACTCGAACGTGTGCCCGAGCCTGTACGGCCTCATTCCCCAGACGCTGTGCGCCGAGCGGGTGGGCGAGTTCTGCGGCGCGCGCGCCGGCCGGAGCGGCATCGCCGGCGACGGCGATCCCCTCGACGTCTGCGTGCTGACCGAGAAGCCGTTCTCCCACGGCAACATCCTGGTGCCCGCGATCCCGATCGGCGGGCTGCGCATGATCGACAAGAGCGAGGCCGACGACAAGATCATCGCCGTGCTCCAGGGGGACGACATGTACGGCGGCTGGCGGGAGATCGGCGACTGCCCGCCGCAGCTCGTGGACCGCCTGCGCCACTACTTCCTCACCTACAAGCAGGCTCCCGACCAGGCCACGAGCCCGTGCGAGATCACGCATGTCTACGGCCGCGAGGAGGCCTACGAGGTGGTGCGGCGCAGCCACGAGGACTACCTCTCGCGCTACGGCGATCTCGAGGACGTGCTGACCCGCGTGCTGCGGGCGTGAGCCCGGGGGCCACGCGACCTGGCCCGCAGCGAGATCACCCTGCTGTGACCGGGCTCACGGGTCTCCGCCACGAGCGGCCTATCTTCGAAAGAGGGGGGCGTCGTGTCGGCGAGACGCTCCTCGGAGGTGATCATGCGAACAGTCAGCGCCCTTCTCGTCCTGGCGGCCTTCCTCGCCCCCGGGACCGTTCTCGCGGACACGCACCTGGTCTCCGACGGCGTCATCGCCGCCCGCGTCGCCAAGGCGGCCACGACGCGCCAGCGCGACATCGGCACGCTCGACCGCATGCTCGCGTCGCCTGCGGCAGTCGAAGCAGCCGCCAGGCTGGGAGTCGACGCCGGCCGCCTTCGGACCAGCCTGGCCGCCCTCGACGCGAGCGAGGCCCGCGACCTGGCCGCACGCGCCGCGGCCCTCGGCCTCGATCCCGCGGCCGGCGAGGACTGGGACACGAACGACATCCTGACCGTCTTCCTCGTCGTCGCGATCGTGATCCTCGTGCTCGACGCCGTGAACTGAATCGGGAGCCGCGCTTTCGACGCCGAGCTGCGCCGTTGCGGCTGGGCCGTGGTCGTCTACGGATGATGCGGCGCCATGCCGCGGCGTGACTTCATGTCGTAGAGGAGACGGTCCGCGGCGTCGAGTAGCGCCTCGGCGGTCTGCCCGTCCCGGGGGAAGACCGCCGCGCCGAGGCTGACCGAGAGCCGCGGCGGCTCCATGTCGAGGGCGAGCTGGCCGCGGATGCGGCGTCCGAGCTGGGCCGCCGCCGCCTCGTCGCCCTCGTGCAGCACCACGGCGAACTCGTCGCCGCCGTAGCGCGCCGCGAGGTCCACGGCCCGGCACACGTGCCGGAGCGCCGCCGCCACCCGGCACAGGGCGCGGCTCCCGACCACGTGTCCGTGGCGGTCGTTCACCTGCTTGAGGCCGTCCACGTCGAGGAAGAGCACGGCGAAGGTCCGCTGAGTCCGCTGCGAGCGCCGGATCTCGCTCTCCAGGGCGGTCATCAACTGGCGGTAGTTGGCCAGGCCCGTGAGGGCGTCGCTCACCGACAGCTCCCGGAGCCGCGCTTCGACGCGCCGTCGCTGCAGCACGACCGACGCCACGCTGAGGCTCATCACCGAGGCGACTCCGAGGAAGGTCTGGATCAGCAGCAGCGATTCGTTGGCGTCGGCGCGCGCGAAGGGCCCGACGCCCCGGAGCGTCCCGTGGACGGCGATCCCCGACAGGAGCAGCACCGCCGTGGCCGACTCGCGGGGTCCGAAGCGGAAGGGCGCCCACAGCAGCATCGGGATGCACAGGAACTCGAGGGGGAGGTTCCGGAGCGCCGGCGGAGACAGCCCGCCGAAGACGACCAGGCCCACGAGGGTGAGTCCGCCGAAGAGGGCCGCCGCGTCCAGGGCGGCTCGGGGACGCCACTTGACGCGATGGTTGGCGCTCCAAAGCAGGACCACGGGCGCGAAGAGCAGATCCCCCGTGGCGTCTCCCAGCCACCACGTGAGCCAGATCGAGCCGTAGTCGCCCCAGGCCGCGAAGCCGGCGCTCGCGAGGCTCGTGACGCCGCACGTGGCGCTGACCATCGTGCTCGCGCCAGCGGCCAGCACGGCGAACTTGAGGACGTCCCGGGGCCGCTCGAACGCCGCCAGGCCGCCGGCCCAGCGCCTGACGAGGAAGGCGCCCAGCAGCCCCTCGAGGGTGTTGCCCGCGGCGATGCCGAGCGACGTGGCCGCGGACCCCGCGGTCGTGAGGTTGACGAGGAACGCGCCTGCGAAGATGGCCGGCCAGATCCGGGGCCCCAGGATGAGGAACGCGGCCAGGGCGATGCCCGCCGGCGGCCAGATCGGGCTCGCAGAGGGGTGGACGAAGGCGAGGCGCAGGCCCAGCTTCCCGGCCACGAAGTAGGCGGCGGTCAGGCCCAAAAGGACGGCCGCACGCCGAGCCACGGACGAAAGGCCAGGCTCGAGGGCGACGCCCGCGCGCGCGTCGACGGTCACGGTCCACCCCAGGGTACACCCGCGGGCCGCGGGGCCGTCGTTGGGTTATGATCGCCCGGCTATGGGCCTCCTCGACCTCTTCCGGGGGAAGTTCGTCGACCCGACCTGGCCGGGGGTTCACGAAGGCGGCGACATCATCACCACGCGCCTGGACGCCCTCGTGAAGTGGGGCCGCAAGTCCTCGGTCTGGCCGATGCCGTTCGGCACCGCGTGCTGCGCCATCGAGTTCATGGCCTTCACCGCGTCCCACTACGACGTGGCCCGCTTCGGCTCCGAGGTGCTGCGCTTCTCGCCGCGCCAGGCGGACCTCATGTTCGTGGCGGGAACGATCCCCGACAAGCTCGCGCCCGTGCTCCGGACCATCTACGACCAGATGCCCGAGCCGAAATGGGTGGTCTCGATGGGCGTGTGCGCGTCCTCCGGGGGCTTCTACCGCTCGTATCACGTGATGCAGGGCATCGACGAGATCGTGCCTGTGGACGTGTACGTCCCCGGCTGCCCGCCCTCGCCGGAGGGACTGCTCATGGCCATCATGAAGATCCAGGAGCGGATCCAGCGCGGGCAGCAGGCCAGGGAGCCGCAGGGCCGGCATCGGGTCGGGGCGCCGGGAGACGGCGCGATCGACCGGCGCGCGCGCCGGAACGCCTGGGGCACGGACGACGCCCAGCGCGTCCAGCAGGGCCTGCCGCCCCGCGGCGTGCTGAACCTGCGGGTCCTGCCCGAGGAGCCGGCGGAGACCGAACCGCACCATGGCTAGCGTGGTCGAGGCGCCCGCGGCGCCTTCCGGCGCCACGAGCGCGGTGGTCCGGATCCTGAGGGAGCGCCTCGGAGACCGGGTGCTGGACGTCCGCGAGTTCCGCGGCGACCTGGCGATCACCGTGGACCGGCGCGCCTGGGTGGAAGCGGCGCGCACGCTGCGCGACGACCCCGAGCTGGACTTCAGGCTGTTCCTCGACCTGTGCGGAGTGGACTACCTCGACAAGGAAGACCGCGCGGAGCGCTTCGAGGTCGTGCTGCACGCCTACTCGGTCTCGAAGAAGCACCACGTGCGCCTCAAGGTGGCGCTTCCCGAGGCGGACCCGACCCTCGGCACGCTGTGCGGCGTCTACAAGGGCGCGAACTGGTTCGAGCGGGAGGCCTGGGACCTCTACGGCATCGTCTTCCAGGGACACCCCAACCTGACCCGCATCCTGACTCACGACGACTTCGTGGGGCACCCGATGCGCAAGGACTACCCCACGGCGAAGCGCCACGTCCTCAAGAGGCCGAAAGAGTGGCTGCTCAGCGTGCCCGAGGGCTCGGAGCACCTCATCGTCAACATCGGGCCGTCGCACCCGGCCATGCACGGCACCTTCCGCATTCAAGCGCTCATGGACGGCGAGACGATCCAGGACGCCCAGGCCGAGATCGGCTACATGCACCGGAACTTCGAGAAGATGGCGGAGTCCCGGACCTACTGGCAGATCATCCCGTACACCGACCGGCTGAACTACTGCTCGTCCTTCATGAACGGCCACGGCTGGGCCCTGGCCGTGGAGAAGCTGCTCGGCGTGCCCGCCCCGCCCCGAGCCGAGGCGGTCCGCGTGATCCTCTCGGAGTTCTCCCGGATCATGGACCACCTCATCGCGATCAGCACGAACGTGGTTGACCTGGGCGCGATCACGCCGTTCTTCGTCGTGTTCCGCGCCCGCGAGGACATCTACGAGCTGCTCGACGCGTGCTGCGGCGCCCGCCTCACGGTGTCGTACGTCCGGATCGGCGGCCTGGCCGCCGACGTGCCCGACGATTTCGAGGCCCGCTGCCGCAAGGCCCTGGACAGCATCCGCGACGTCACGCTGCAGGCCGAGAAGCTCTTGACGCGGAACCCGATCTTCGCGAACCGCTTCCGGGACATCGGCGTGATGTCCGCGGACGACGCGCTGTCGTACGGCTGGGTGGGGCCGTGCTTGCGCGGCTCGGGCGTCGCCTACGACGTCCGCAAGGACCATCCCTACTCGGGATACGACGGCTACGACTTCGACGTGCCGATCGGGACCGTAGGCGACTGCTACGACCGCTACCTGGTGCGCATCGAGGAGATCTACCAGAGCGTCCGCATCATCGAGCAGGCCCTGGCGAAGCTCCCGAAAGGGCCCGTCATCACCGACGACAAGAGGGTCGCGTTGCCGCCGAAGAGCGAGGTCTACTCGAACATCGAGGCCCTCATGAACCACTTCAAGCTGGTCTACGAGGGCATCCTGCCGCCGCCCGGCGAGGTATACGGCTACACCGAGGGGGCCAACGGCGAGCTGGGTTTCTACGTCGTGAGCGACGGGCAGAAGTGCCCGTGGCGGGTGAAGGTGCGCCCGCCCTGCTTCAACATCTACCAGGCCTTCCCCCAGATGATCAGGGGCGGCTTCCTGGCCGACGCCGTCGCGATCATCGGCGGGCTGAACGTCGTGGCGGGAGAGCTGGACCGCTAGCGATGCCCAGGTGCACGATCGACGGCAAGGAGCTCGAGGTCGCGGCGGGAACGACCGTGATCCAGGCGGCGCTCCAGGCGGGGATCCACATCCCCCACTTCTGCTGGCACCCCGACTTGCCCGTGGACGGCAACTGCCGCATGTGCCTGGTGGAAGTCGAGAAGATGCCGAAGCTCCAGATCGCCTGCAACACCGTCGTCGCCGACGGCATGGTGGTGCGCACGAACAGCGAGAAGGCGGCCCAGGCCCACCGCACGACCCTCGAGTTCCTGCTCGTCAACCACCCGATCGACTGCCCGGTGTGCGACCAGGCCGGCGAGTGCTACCTCCAGGACCAGTACATGGACCACGGCCTCCACGACTCGCGGGTCGAGGTCGAGGAGAAGGTCCGCAAGCGGAAGGTCGTCGACCTCGGGCCGATCATGCTTGACGCCGAGCGCTGCGTGCTGTGCTCGCGCTGCCTCCGCTTCGAGCGCGACGTGACGGGCACGAACAGCTTCGAGTTCGTGAACCGCGGGAACGTGACCCAGATCGCCACCTTCGAGAACCGGCCCATCGAGCACGACTACGCGGGCAACCTGGCCGACGTCTGCCCGGTCGGGGCGCTGCTCTCCCACGACTTCCGCTTCAAGATGCGGGTCTGGTTCCTGAAGGAGACCGAGTCGGTGTGCCCCGGCTGCTCGACGGGGTGCAACGTCTACGTCGACCACCGCGACGGCGAGGCGCAGCGCCTGCGGCCGCGGCGCAACGTCGAGGTCAACAGGTCCTGGATGTGCGATCCGGGCCGCGCCCTCTACAAGGACATCGGCGTCACCGAACGGCTGACCGGGGCGCGCGTCCGGCGCGAGGGCGGCTGGGACGGAGTCGCGGTCCCGGAGGCCCTCGACGAGGTGGCGGCGAGGCTGAAGGCCGCGGGGCCCCGCAGCGCGTTCCTCGCGACGCCTCAGGCCACGAACGAGGACCTGTTCGCCTTCAAGGCGCTGGCCGAGACCGTGGGGGGCATGCTGGACTTCAGGGTCGGCGATCCGCACCTGCGCCTCCGCGAACGGATCGACCACGTCCTGCAGCGCGCCGACCGCAACCCGAACACCCAGGGCGCCCTGGACCTGGGCCTGGCCCGCGACGGCGTCGACGCCGTCCTCAGGCGCTGCGCGGCGGGCGAGATCCAGGCGCTGCTGCTCCAGGGCCCCGAGCTGCTGCGCAACGCCGACAACCTCGATGCCGTCGCGAGGGTGCCCTACGTGGCGGTGATGGCGACCCACGAGGGACCCGAGCTCGGCCCGGCCCACGCCGTGCTTCCGGCGTCCATGTGGGCGGAGGTCGAAGGCACCGTCACGAACTTCCAGCGCCGAGTCCAGAGACTGCGCGCCGCCTTCCCGGCGCCGGGGGACGCCCGGCCGCGCTGGGAGCTGGCCGCGGAGCTGCTGCGGCGCTGCGGCGGCACACTGGCGGCGACCTCGGCGCGGGAGGTGTTCCTGCGCCTCTGCGCCTCGGTGCCGGACTACGCCGGCCTCGACTATCGCGCCCTCGGCTCCGGCGGCCGAGCCCTGCGCCTCGAAGGCCTGGCGGCGGCCGAGGCGCGCGCGTAGGCCCATGGCCACCCGCGTCGTCACCGTCGACCGCAACACCCGGCCGGGCATCTACCCGATCCTGATCGGCCTCAGGATCACCCTCACGAACATGCTGAAGACCGTGTTCCTGAAGGGTGCGTCCACGGTCCAGTTCCCGGAGCAGAAGCGCCCGACCTCGGGGCGCTATCGCGGCATCCACCTGCTGACGGCCCGAGAAGACGGCACGCCCAAGTGCGTGGCCTGCTACATGTGCGCCACGGCCTGCCCCGCCGAGTGCATCTACATCGAGGCGGGAGAGCGGCCGGAGAAGACGATCGAGAAGTACCCCACGCGGTTCGAGATCGACCTGCTGCGCTGCGTCTACTGCGGGTTCTGCGTCGACGCCTGCCCCGAGGAGGCCATCATGATGAGCCGCGAGAACGACCTCGTCGGCACCTCCCGCGAGGAGCTGGTCATCGACCGCGACCGGCTGATGGAGCGCGCCAAGCTCGTCGAGTACGGGCCGGGCTACCGGCCGAGCGACAACGACGTCCGGCGGCCGGTGCGCATCGCCGCCCTCGAGCGCCTGAAGCGCGAGCACGGCATCGTCCCCGGGCCGCCGGCCCGCTAGAGGTCTCCTCCAAGGTGCTCGTCCCCGCGCTCCTGCTGCCGCTCCTGGCGCCGGCGGCCGCGGCGCCCGCGGCGGTGCCGGAGGAGGCGCGCCGCGAGATCGTGCGCACCCTCGAGGGGCTGGAGCGCGAGTGGTTCAAGGTCTACGAGACCCACGACCTCGCGCCGCTCGAGGGGCTCATGGCCGACGACTTCGTCGCGACCCTCGCCGACGGCGCGGTCCGCGGCAAGCGGGAGCACATCGCCGCGTATCGAGCCGACTTCGAGGCGATCGAGCGCGTCGAGAACAGCGACATGCGCGTCCGGGTCCACACGGCCGACCTCGCGGTCGTCACCGGGCTCTATACGGCGACGCTTCGCGACCGCTCGGCCGCAGACGCCGTCAGCCGCTATCGTTACACGGACACCTGGCTCCGGCGCGGCGGACGCTGGCAGTGCGTCGCGACCCACGAGAGCCGGCTGGAGTGAATCGGGGGCTCACGGCAGACCTCGTGTCGCCGAGCTGAGCTCAGGGTTGGTCCAGACCGAGGAGCCGAGCCGCGCGCTCGAAGTCGGCGCGGATCACGTGTTCGGTCGCCAGCCAGATCCAGGACCACTCCAAGGGCGCGCGCCGCTCCAGGCTCTGGCGCGCTTCGCCCAGCCGTTCCGGGTCTCGGCCGGCGGCCGCGAGCATGGCGAGGGCCTGGCATCGGATCGGGCCGCACCCGAGTGCGCGTGGCCGCCCCTCGAGGTGAAGCAGGCACTGGATGGCGGCCGCCTTCGCCGCCTCCAAGTCGCCCTGGTCCAGGGCCGCGCGGCAGAGCACGCTGAGGCAGATCGCCCGGTAGGTGTCCCGATACATGTGGTCCGACCGCTCGGCCGCCGCGAGCCCGTCGAGACACGCGGCGCGCGCGGCCGCCGGCCGCCCCTGGCGCCGGAGGCACTCTCCGAGGTAGCCGCCGGCGCCGGCCGTTGCGTGAGATGCCTCGCTCTCCAGCTCGACGGCACGCCGCAACGCCCACTCTCCGTCCTCGAGGTTGGCCGTCTCCATCAGGGCATTGCCGAGGCCAACCCACGCGAACCCGAACCCGGGTCCAAGCTTGACAGCCTCCTGATACAGCGGGACGGCCCCGGCGTTTCGCCCGACGCTCATGTGAACGCAAGCGGCGAAGTAGGACGGGAAGTGGCTGCGCGAGCCCAGCGCGATCGCGTGGTCGAGGGCCTGGAGGGCTGTATCCGGCTTGCCGCTGCGCCACGACGCATAGGCCGACCAGACCAGTGCCTCCACGTGGGCTGGTTCGATGGCGAGCGCTCGCGACGCGTAGTCCAGGGCCCGCTCCAGCTCACCTGTGTCCACCGTGAAGGTGAACCGCATGTCGTGGAGAGCAGAGAGCTGCGCGAGGGCGTCGGCGTAGCGCGGCTCGATCCGGACCGCCTCCTCGAGGAGCGGCTGCGCCTCGTCGAAGCCGCCCTTGGTCATCCGGCCCCAGATCCCGCGCGCCCGCACATAGCACTCGTAGGCGCTCAGGGGCGGGCGGCGCGGGGCTGGCGCGGCGCGCGCGCCCGGGGCGAGCGCCTCAACGGCCTTTTGAGCGAGCCGGTCCTGGAGCGCGAACATGTCTTCGAGCCTGCCGTCCAGCTTCTCGGTCGCGACGATCCGATCGGTCGGCGCCTCGGTCAGCTCCATCACGATGCGGATTGCCGGTCCCAGGCGCTGATAGCCCCCCGCCACGAGCCAGCGGCAACCGAGCCGCCGGGCGACGGCGAGCGGGTTGCTCACCACGCCCTCCGCCATCAGCCGTGCCCGCGGCACCACCGTCAGCCCGGAGTGCCGCGCCAGGTCGGCCGCGATGGCCTCGCCGATGCCGGCGCCGATCCAGGCGTCCTCGGGCTCGCCCGAGCGGTTGGCGAAGTCGAGCACCGCGACCGCCTCGGGATAAGCCACGACCGCATCACCGCTGACCAGCCCGCGCAGGTCGCGGAGGAAGTCCGACGCCGTCTCGTAGCGCCGACTGCGGTCGCGCGCGAGGGCTCGCTGCAGCACAGCCTTCAGCTCGGCGCCGATCCGATCCGAAGGGGCAGGGTCGTGGCTCAAGGTCGCGACGAAGCGCGCCGCCTGGGTCGCACCGGGGAAGGCCGGCGCGCCCGCGATCATCTCGTAGAGAACCGCGCCGACGGCGAACAGGTCTGCCCGCGCATCCACCGTTTCACCCGAGAGCTGCTCCGGCGGCATGTAGCCTGCCGTGCCCACCGCGAAGCCGGGATTGGTGAGAACCGTGGCGGTCTTCAGGTCCTCCTGATTGGAATCGCGAGCCTCGAGTTGTGTGCTCAGGGCCAGACCGAAGTCGAGCAGCTTGCCCGCCCCGGTCTCCATCACCATCACGTTCTCGGGCTTGATGTCGCGATGGACGATGCCGTTGGCGTGAGCGTGAACCAGCGCCTCCAGCAAGCCTCCCGTGAAGGCCAGGGCGCCCTCGAGGGGCAAGGGGCCAGCGCGAAGCCGTTGGCGCAGCGTCTCGCCCGGGACGTACTCCATGGCTACGAAGGCGGTCGCGTCGGCTTCGCCTGATTCGTAGAACGTCGCGATGCCGGGATGCTGGAGGCGTCGCGTGGCCTCGGCCTCGCGCAGCAGGCGAAGGCGTAGGTCAGGCCGGAAGCTCGACGCCAGCACCTTCAGGGCGACCGGCCTCCCGAGAGCCAGGTCGCGCGCCAGGAAGACCTCGCCCATGCCCCCCGCACCGAGCGGGCGTTCGATCTCGTAGTGGGACAGCCTCTGCCCGACCACGTCGGCCTCCGCGATTCGGCATATCCTAGTTCGACCGATCGGCGCCCGGCGCGCCCTCCTGGAAAGACCCGCGCCTTCGCGCTAAGCTGCCGGCCTCCATGCGCTTCAAGTTTGCCGTGGCCGTCGCCGTGTTCGCCTCGGCTCTCCATGCCGCTTCGGCACCGCAACCTGCGGCCGACTTGCTCCTCGACGGCGCGGCGGTCTTCACGATGGATGCCGCGCGTTCGCGGGCCGAGGCCGTGGCCGTGCGCGACGGCCGCATCGTCTTCGTAGGCACGAGCGCGAACGGGCGCGCCTTCGCCGGTCCGAAGACCCGCGTTCTGAAGCTCGTCGGACGCATGCTGCTCCCGGGCTTCCAGGACGCCCACGTCCATCCCGTCAGCGGCGGCGTCGAGCTGCTGCAGTGCAACCTCAACGACCTGCTCGGGCGAGACGCCATCCTCGCCAAAGTCAGGGAGTGCGCCAAGGACATGGCCGGCAAGCCGTGGATCGCCGGCGGCGGCTGGGACGTTGGCAGCTTTTCGAACGGGAATCCGAGCAGGCTCGACCTCGACGCCATCGCCCCAGATAAGCCCGTGCTGCTCTCTGCCTCGGACGGCCATTCCTCCTGGGCCAACTCGAAGGCGCTGGAGCTGGCCGGGGTGAACGCGAAGACCCCGGACCCGAAGAACGGCCGCATCGAGCGCGACGCAGCCGGGAATCCAACGGGGACGCTGCGCGAGGACGCTTCCGACCTGGTCTCGCGACTGGTGCCGAAGTCGACGGACGCGGAGCGCCTGGACGGTCTGCGGCGGGCGCTGCGCCTCTTCGCAGAGGCCGGCGTGACGGCCTTGCAGGAGGCCAGCGCCGGGACGGGAGCCGAGGGCGGCGGCGCGCGACCGACGCTCGACACCTACCTCGAAGCCGAGAAGCGAGGCGAGTTGACGGTCCGGGTAACGGTGGCCTTGGGCACGGATCCGCTGCGCGGGCCGGAACAAGTGGACGAGCTCGTGGCGCTGCGCCGCGACGCGATGAGCGCGCGCGTGCGGCCGATCGCCGCCAAGATCTTCGCCGACGGCGTCATCGAGCCGCGCACGGCCGCGATGCTCGAGCCTTACCTCGACAGGCCGGGATACCGGGGCGAGCCGAACTGGAGCCCGGCGGCGCTCGACGCGATCGTGGCACGGCTGGCCGAGGCCGGCTTCAACGTGCACATCCACGCCGTCGGCGACCGCGCCGTGCGCCTGAGCCTGGACGCTTTCGAGGCGGCTCGGCCGAAGGCCCGTGGCCGCGACCTTCGCCATCAGATCGCCCATCTCCAGATTGTCGACCCGCAGGACTTCCCGCGCTTCAAGCAGCTCGACGTGATCGCGAACTTCCAGGCGTTGTGGGCGTACGCGGACACCTGGATGGTGGACCTGACTTGGCCCGCGATCCCGAAGGAGCGCTGGCGCTACATCTACCCGATCGGCAGCATGGTGCGGGCCGGGGCGCGGCTCGCCCTCGGCAGCGACTGGTCGGTGTCGTCATTGAAGCCACTCGACGCGATCCAGGTGGCTTTGACGCGCCAGTGGATCGTGGAGCCGCGCGAGGAGCCGATGTTCCCGAACGAGGCGATCGACCTTGGCACCGCCCTGGCCGGCTACACGATCGGCTCGGCCTACGCGAACGGACTGGAGAAGGACACCGGCTCGATCGAGGTCGGCAAGGCCGCCGACCTCGTGGTGGTCGAGCGCAACCTCTTCGAGGTCAAGCCTGCCGAGATCGCGAAGCAGAAGGTGCTGCTGACGCTCGTGGACGGCAAGCCCGTGCATCGCGATCCGGCCCTCGCGTGGTAGACAGGGTCCCCGACCGCGCCGAGGCGCTGCCGGGGCCGGCCCTCGGTTTCGTCGAGACCGCGTCCATCGCCAGGGGCGTGGAGGCCCTCGACGCGCTGCTCAAGCGGGCGCGTGTCGAGGTCCTGCTCACGTCGATCGTGCCGAGGGGGAAGTACGTGATCCTCTTCGGCGGCGGCGTGGCGGACGTGGAGGAAGCCCTGAAGGCGGGTCTCGAGACCGCCGGACGGAGCGTGGTGGACCACTTCCTCATTCCGAGCGTCCACCCGCAGCTCCCGGCTGCGATCAAGGGGCGGGTCAAGGTGCCGGGGCTCGAGGCTCTCGGGCTCATCGAGACCCGCGACGTCGCCTCGGCGGTCTACGCGGGCGACGCCGCCGCGAAGGCCGCCGGCGTGACCCTCATCGAGGCGCGGAGCCAGCCGGGCGGCAAGGGCCTCGTGGCCATGACCGGCACGGTGGGAGACGTGCGGGCGGCGGTCGCGGCGGGAGTCGCCACCGTGAAGGGCGACGGAATGCTGGTCGCCGAGGTCGTGATCGCCCTGGCGCACCCCGACGTCCTCCCCCATGTGGTCTGAAGGCCGACGGCGCTTCCTGCGCTTCCTGCTGGCGAGCCCGGCCCTCTGCCAGCTGCCGGGCCTCGTGGAAGCCCTCGCCCAGGACGACGAGGTGATCACGGCGCCCGAGCTCGCCCTGGAGGTCATGGACTTCGAGGCCGCGGCCCGCAAGGCGCTGCCCCCGGCCCATTTCGGCTACCTGCAGACGGGAGTGGACGACGACGCGACGCTCCGCGCGAACCGCGAGGGCTTCGCGCGGCTGAGCCTGCGGCCACGCCGCCTCGTGGACGTGCGGCACGTGGACACGTTGGTGTCGGTGCTCGGCGCCAATTGGGACTCCCCCATCATCCTGGCGCCGGTGGCGGCGCAGAAGGCATTCCATCCCGAGGGCGAGCTCGCGGTCGCCCGGGCCGCGCGCGCGAAGAAGCACCTCATGGTCCTGTCCACCGTGGGCACGGCGAGCGTCGAGACGGCCTCCGACGGCTCCTACGTGGCCAGGACCTAACAGCCCGGGGGCGCACCCGCGCCCCGTCAGATCTCCCGCGCCAGCACCCGTCCGAGCGTGGTCGCGTCGATGTTCGCGCCCGAGATCACGATCCCCACCTCGCGGCCCGCGAGCCGCTCGCGCAGGCGCAGCAGGCCGGCGAGGCCCGCGGCCCCGGCGCCCTCGACGAGATTGTGGGTGATGCGCAGCAGCATCCGGACCGCCTCGGCCAGCTCGCCCTCGCTCACGGCCACGAAGCCCGCCAGGCCTTCGCGCAGGGCCCCGAAGGTCATCTCGTACGGGCTCCGGGTGGCGATGCCCTCGGCGAAGGTGCGCACGGCGTCGGTCCGCACCACCGCGCCGCTCCGCCAGGACTCGTAGATCGCCGGCGCGCCCTCGGACTGCACGCCGAACACCTCGACGCGCCGGCCGAGGCCGCGGGCCGCGGTCAGCGCGCCGACGGCCTGGGAGCCCCCGCCCACCGCCAACACGATGGCCTCGAGGGACGGCCGCTCCTCGAGGGCCTCGAGGGTCAGCGTGGCGGCCCCGGCGATCACGCCGCGGTCGTTCGTGGAGTGCAGCATGGTGAGCCCCTGCTCGACGCACAGCCGCGAGGCCGCCTCGAGGGCCTCGTCGTAGTCTCGGCCGCTCTCGACGACGGTCGCGCCGAGGGCTCGCATGGCGGCGTTCTTCTCGGGGTTGTTTCCGACGGGCACGCACACGGTCACCGGAGCGCCGAGCAGGCGGCCCGCCCATGCGACACCCTGCCCGTGGTTTCCCGTGGAGGCCGAGACGACGCCGCGGCGGCGCGCCTCCGGGTCGAGGAGCGACAGGGCGCTGAGACCGTTGCGGACCTTGAAGGCGTTCGTGGGCTGATGGTTCTCGTGCTTGACGAACACGCGGATGCCGTGGCCCACCTCGGCGTCGAGGGCCGGATACGAGCGCAGCGGCGTCGGGCCGAGGTGCGGGCGCAGCCTCTCCCGCGCGGCGAGGACGTCTTCGAAGGTGACGGGCCAGGCGCCCACGTCAGGAGGCGGCGTTCTTCGCGACCACCTTCATCTTCGGAGCGTAGGGGTCGATGGGGCGGGCGAAGTGGTAGCCCTGGCCATAGCGGACGCCGAGGCTCGCCAGGGCATCGGCCTCCTCGGCGGTCTGGATGCCCTCGGCGATCACGGTGGCGCCGGTGCCGGCGGCCATGTCGAGGATCGCCTTCACCACCTGCTGGCTGATGCGCTTCTGGTGCACGTCACGGACGAGCCCCATGTCGATCTTGAGGTAGCTCGCTCCGAGGTTCGCGATCGTCTCGAGCCCCGAGTAGCCGGCGCCCACGTCGTCGATGGCGAAGCTGAAGCCCAGCTCGATGAACGGGTGCATCGCCTCGCGGTACAGGTTGAGGTTGGCGATCACCTGGCCCTCGGTGATCTCGAGGGTCACGAAGCGCGGCGACTGGCCGTCGCCCAGGTAGTCGAGCACGCCCCGGCCGAGGAAGCTCGGGTCGCGGACCGTGGCGGGCACCGTGTTGAGGAACAGCCGGCCGGGAGCCCCGAACACCGCCCAGTCGCGGAACGCCTGCCGGCGGCAGGCGCGCTCGAGCTCCTCGACGACCCCGCAACGCGCGGCGAGGCCGAAGAGCGCCCCCGGCGACTCGAGGTCGCTGGCCCGCGGGCCCCGCGACAGGCCCTCGTGGCCCACGATCTGCCGCGTCTCGATCTCGACGATGGGCTGGAAGGCGGTCCAGACGCTGTAGTTGTGGATGATCTCGAGCAGGACCTCGCGGCGCTCGCGCTCACGATCGTGGTTGCGGAGGTCGGCGCACTGCCGGGCGTCCTCGATGAGGCGCAGGATCTGGCGCTCCGGGCTCTCGAGGGGCGAGTACAGGACGAACCCGTAGCCGACGTCGATGGCCGAGCGCTCGCGGAGGTAGGGCTGCGTGAGGCGCGCGATGCGCGGCGCCACGAACTCCTCCACGCGCTCCGTGAGGCGGCGCAGGTCGGCGATCCGGAACGGGCCGCCCTCGCGCTTGGGGCCGAGGAGCAGCAGGAAGCGGTCGCCTTCCCGCTCGTCCCGGGTCAGGATGTCCCCGTCGCGCACGCGGTCCTTCACCTCGTGCATCAGCGGGTCGACCTGCTCGCGGAGGCCCTGGTACGCCGAGCCCCCGAAGCTCCGCTCGATCCGGGCGAGGGGCTCGAGGTCCACGAGCACCGCCGCGAGCGCGCCCTGCGAGCGCAGGACCTCCCCGGCCTCGTCCTCGACCTCGCGGAAGGTGGGGATCCGCGCCACGGCGCCATTCTGCGCCGCTGCCGCGCGGCCCACAAGGGGCGCGCTCTTGAGCGCCGACGGATGGGCCTCCATAATAGGACCCCGCGCGAGACGAGCGCCGTGAGCCTGCCCTCCCCCGTCGAAAGGAGCCCCGTGAAGCGCTACCCGAACCACGTCGACGGCGCCTGGCGCGAGTCCGCGGCCGACGATGCGGTCCCGAACCTGAACCCGGCCGACACCCACGAGGTGCTGGGGCACGTCCCGCAGTCCACGGCCGAGGAGGCCAGGTCCGCTGTCGATGCCGCCGCACGCGCGTACCCGGGCTGGCGGGACACGCCGGCCCCGGTTCGCGGCGCCGCCCTCTTCCGAGCCCTCTCCATCCTCGACAAGGAGAAGGAGGACCTTTCCCGCCTGCTGAGCCGCGAGGAGGGCAAGACCTTCAAGGAGGCGATGGGCGAGGTCCAGCGCAGCATCAACATCCTGGAGTACACCGCCGCCGAGGGCCGCCGCAGCGGCGGGCAGACGCTGCCCTCGGAGCTGCCCTACAACTTCTGCTACACCGTGCGCCATCCCCTCGGCGTCGTGGCGTGCATCACGCCGTGGAACTTCCCCGTGGCGATTCCGGTCTGGAAGATCGCCCCGGCCCTCGTCGCCGGCAACACCGTCGTGTTCAAGCCGGCGACGCTCACGCCCGCCAGCGCGTCGCACGTCGTGTCGATCTTCGAGCGGGCGGGCCTCCCGAAGGGAGTCCTGAACATGGTCCTGGGCAGGGGCGGCACCGTCGGCAACGCGATCCTCGAGCATCCGGCCGTCCGGGCCGTCTCCTTCACCGGCAGCAACGAGGTGGGCGCCGACATCTACGCCCGCGGCGCCCGCGGCATGATCCGCGTCCAGTGCGAGATGGGCGGCAAGAACCCCGTGGTGGTCCTCGCCGACGCCGACCTGGACCTGGCGGTCGAGTGCACCGCCCAGGGCGCGTTCGGGTCCACCGGCCAGCGCTGCACCGCGACCTCGCGGGCGATCGTGGACGAGCGCGTGGCCGACGCCTTCGTCGAGGCGCTGGCCGCGCGGGCGGCGAAGATCCGGGTCGGCAACGGCCTCGAGGGCGCCGACATGGGCCCGGCCGTGGACGAGAGCCAGCTCGCCACCGACCTCAAGTACATCGAGATCGGCACGCAGGAGGGCGCCAGGCTGGTGCGGGGCGGACGACGCTTGACCGCCGACGGCCTTGACCACGGCTACTTCGTCGAACCCACCGTGTTCGACCACGTCGCGGCGTCGATGCGGATCGCCCAGGAGGAGATCTTCGGGCCGGTCGTCTCGGTGATCCGCGTCAAGGGCTTCGAGGCCGCGATCGAGGCCGCCAACTCCGTGCGCTACGGGCTCGCGGCGTCGGTCTTCACGGGCGACGCTTCCACGGTCTTCCGCTTCACGGACCGCATCGAGGCCGGAATCGTCCACATCAACAGCGGCACGCCGGGGGGCGAGGCGCAGCTTCCGTTCGGCGGGACGAAGGCCACGGGCGTGGGCCCGCGCGAGCAGGGGCCCGGCGCCCTCGAGTTCTTCACCGAGATCAAGACCGTCTACGTGGACTACACCGGCCAGTCCCGGAAGTCGAGCTTCTACTGATGCGCGCCGCCCTGGCCCTGCTCCTGGCCGCGGGCGCCGCCTCGGCCCAGGAAGCCTCGAGCGTCGCCCTCGTGCGCCTCGCCGACGGCAGCGAGCTTCCCCTCGCGTCGTGGCGCCTCGTGTACGAGCATCAGACCTGGAACGAGGGCTCCTCGCCGGCCTTCGCCGACATCAAGCGGCGGGAGGGCCGCGAGCTGATCGCGGGCAAGAAGCTCCTGGCCGTGGCCGGCGGCCGGCTCGAGCTGCAGCACCGCGTCTACGAGAAGACCGACGAGCAGGGACAGAAGGTGCCGGGCGCCGCGGTGGCGGCCCTCGTCCTCACCGTGGGCGGCAAGAAGACCACGTTGAAGCCGGAGGCGCCCCCCAAGGAGATGCTGGCGGGCGACGCGAAGAAGGTGTTCTACCAGGCCCGCGTCCTGGACCTCGTCGGCGAGACCCTCACGGGCACGAAGCGCGAGCTGTGCCTCGTCAGCTTCTCGCCTCTCGTGGAGTGCAGCGCGCTGCCCGCGGACCGCGTGGTGAGCGTGGAGTTCCCCTAGCGGTGGCGTACCTGCGCGGCGCAGGCTCGCGGACCCGCCGGCTGGCGGCGTTCCTCGCCCGTCGAGCCCGCACGGCGGGTGCGGAGCGGGCCGAGCTCGACCGGCGGCGCTCTCGCACCCTCTTCCGTCAGCGCGCGATCGTCTTCACCGACACGGACGACTTCACGGTGCTCGTGGCGCGCCACGGCGTGCTGCACTTCCTCATGCTGTTCGACCGCGCGGTGCACGCCCTCGAGCCGGTCGTTCGGCGCGGCGGCGGCCGCCTGCTGAAGGCCGAGGGCGACAGCCTGCTGCTCTCCTACCCCGATGCGGCGGCCGCCTGCCGCGGCGTCGTGGCCATGCAGGCCACGCTGCGGCGCCTGAACGCCCGCAAGCCCAGGAGCGAGCGGCTCGCCTTCAGCTACGGCATCGGCTTCGGCGACGTGCTCGAGATCGAGCACGACGTCTTCGGGCTCGAGGTGAACCTGGCGTCCAAGCTCGGCGAGGACCGCGCCCGC
The DNA here is from genome assembly GCA_035691285.1 of Vicinamibacteria bacterium. Taxonomy (GTDB): domain Bacteria; phylum Acidobacteriota; class Vicinamibacteria; order Fen-336; family Fen-336; genus DATFEN01. Next base: position 23,927 of record DASSJI010000279.1, read on the forward strand.
CGCAACGAGGCGCTCCTGACGCCGGCCGCGGCGGCCGCCTTGCCTTCGGCCGTCCGCGGACGCCTCGTGCCCCACGCCGTGGCCACGTTCGAGGGCCGGACGATACCGGTGCAGCGCTTGAGGCTCGGCTGAGCGCGGCGCACGCGACCTCCGTCACTTCTTGTCGGCGCGCCGCTCCTTCAGCGGCCGGCCGGCCGCCTCGAGGGCGCGGCGCAGCAGGAACTCGATCTGGCCGTTGAGGCTGCGCAGATCGTCGTTCGCCCAGCGTTGGAGCGCGTCGAGGACGGCCGGCTCGATGCGCAGCAGGAACGCCTTGCGCTCGGCCACGCGGACCTACTGGTAGATCGTCCCCGTGTTGACGACCGGCTGGGCCGCGCGCTCCCCGCACAGGACCACGAGCAGGTTGCTGACCATGGCGGCCTTGCGCTCCTCGTCCAGCTCCACGATCTTCTGGCTCGAGAGGCGCGCCAGCGCCATTTCGACCATGCCCACGGCCCCGTCCACGATGCGCTGCCGCGCCGCGATGATGGCCCCGGCCTGCTGGCGCTGGAGCATCGCCGCGGCGATCTCCGGCGCGTAGGCCAGGTGGCTGATGCGGGCCTCGATCACCTGCACGCCGGCCTTCGAGAGCCGCTCCTGGATCTCGCCCTTGAGGTCGCCCGCCACGGCGGCGGTGCTGCCGCGGAGCGAGGTCTGGTTCTCCTCGTGGGCGTCGTAGGGGTAGCGGGTCGCGAGGTTGCGGACGGCCGCCTCGCTCTGGACCTTGACGTAGTTCTCGTAGTCGTCGACCTCGAAGCACGCCTCGGCCGTGTCGACGACGCGCCACACGACCACCGCGGCGATCTCGACGGGGTTGCCGTCGGCGTCGTTGACCTTGAGGCGCGCGCTCTCGAAGTTGCGCACCCGCACGGAGATCGCGCGCTTCGAGTAGAACGGGTTGGCCCAGCGCAGCCCCGGTGTCTTCACCGTTCCGCGGTAGGCGCCGAAGAGCTGCAGCACGCGGGCTTCGTTGGGGTTGACCATGAACAGCCCGCCCATGCAGAAGGCGAACACGACGAACAGGAAGCTCCACGAGAGCCCGAAGCCCACGTCCGCCTGGCGGAAGGCCATCACCGCCAGTCGGCCGAAGAACACGAGCATCGCCAACATCACGAAGAACGCCGGCAGGCCCGGCGCCTGGGGTGTTTCCCTCTCCCGTATCATCGCGCCCCTCCCGAGAGTGATATCACTCTTATATCATTACGAAAGCACACGTGTCAAGGTTCCGGGAACGGGCTGGAGAGGCGCCCCGGGGGCTACTTGATCGGCTCGCCCGCCTCGATGCGCTGCAGGTACTGGAGCAGCGTCGGCTCCTTGTGGCCGAGGGCCTTGGCCTTGCCGGCCGCCAGCTTGAAGTTGGCGGCGTCCTTGAGGCCGAAGTACGTCCAGCCGAGGAAGGCCCACGCGGCGTCGCTCTGCGGCGCGAGCTTCGTCGCCTTCTCCAGGGGGGCGAGCGCGTCCTTGTAGCGCTTGGCGCCGAGGTGCGCCTGGCCGAGGTAGATCCAGCCCTCGGCCCGGTCGGGGGCCGCCTCCGTGGCCTTCGTGAGCTCCGCGACGGCACGGTCGAACTGCCCGGTCGCCGTGAGCGCCGCGCCGAGGCTCGTGCGGTAGGCCACGTTGCCCGGCTCTGCGGCGACCGCCTTCTCGTAGGGTCCCACCGCGGCGGCCGCGTTGCCTTTCAGCACGTGGGCGACGTACCCGAGCTGGTACTGGGCTTCCGCCGCGCCCGGAGCCACCTCGACGGCCTTCTGGAGCTCGGCCAGGGCGGCGTCCACCTGGCGCTTGGCGACGTAGGCCTTCGCCAGCCCCAAACGGGCGTCGACGAAGTCCGGATTCTGGTCGCGGAGCGCAGTGAGGTCGCCGATCGCGTCGTCGATCTGCCCGGCGGCCACCGCGGCGAGCGCCTTGGCCACGGCGACCTCCTTGGCGAGGCGCTGCGCCTCGGGGTCGTTCTCGGCCAGCGCGGCGGCGGTCGCGGCGTCTCCCATCGCCTCGTCGGGCCGCTTCAGCGCGATCTTGACGCGCGCCGCCTCCTTGTAGGCGTCGACGGCGCCCGGCGCCGCCTCGATGGTCTTCGCGAGGATCGGCTCCGCTTCGGCCGCCCGCCCGGACTTGCGCAGCACGCGGGCGAGCCCGATGCTCGCCGCGACCCTCGCCTCGGGCGCCGCGAGCGCCTCGCGGTAGTCCCTCTCAGCCGCGGCCAGGTCGCCCTTGGCTTCGTTCGCGAAGCCGCGGGCGCACACGGCGGCGGCGCCGCCGCCCTTGGCCGCCGCTTCGCTCGCGAGCGCCAGCGCCTCGTCCCCCTTTCCGGCGCGGGCGCGGGCGCGGGCGAGGGCCAGCTTCGCCCACACCCCCTCGGGGTCGGCCGCCGCGGAGGCGTCGGCGCTCGCCGCGGCCTCGGGGCTGCCGCGCATCTCCTGGGCGACGGCGAGACGGCCCAGCGCCTCGCCCTTCGCCGGCCCGGCAAGCTTCTCGGCCGCGGCCTTGTACGCGTCGATGGCGCCGTCCAGCTCGTAGCGCGACTCGAGCAGGCGTCCGAGCCGCAACGACGGCTCGCCCGACGTCCCCCCCAGGGCGACCGCCCGCCGCAGCAGCTCGAGGGCGCCGTCCACGTCGCCCTCCGCCGCCTTGGCGTCGGCCTGCTGCATCAGCTCTTCCGGCGACGCGGCCGTTGGCTTCTTCTGTGCGAACGCCGCCGGCGCCGCGACCAGAAGGACGAGACACAGGGCGCTACGCTTCATCTCGGACCTCCGCTCCCTAGTCCAGGTTCAGCTCCTTCGCCTTCTTGAAGACGGCGAGCCCCAGGGCGCAGCCTGTCGCGAGCCAGGCGTAGGCGGCGACGAAGGCGCTGATCATGGTGCCGGCGATCGGGATGAGGCCGAGGAAGCGGTCGAGGACGAGCTGGACGAGCGCCAGAGCGAAGTAGATCCCGGCCGCGAACCAGTAGGCGCCGCCCATCTTCGCGATCGCCTCGACGCCGATGAGCGGGTTCAGCGTCTTGAAGAAGCCGCGGGAGATCGCCGCGACGATGAGCGCCATCGGCATGTAGAGCAGGTACCACAGCGCCGCCACGCCGAACAGGACCACACCGAGCACCGGGCTCGGGCCTCCGTCGTACCCCTCCGGGCCTTCCTCCGCGGCGGCCGCCAGGCCGTCTTCAGCTCCTTCTCCGCTCTCCACGCCCTCCGCCGCCTGCCCTTCCTCGGCCGGCGGCTCAGGCTCGGGCTCCTGGGCGTGAACGACGGCGACCTCCGGACCGCGGGCCTGCTCGATGAAAGCGGGCAGCCCGAGGAAGTACCACACGGCGATCAGCGGCCAGCCCGCCGCGAGGAACGCCGCGAAGCTGAGGCGCATGGGATGGACGATGTCGGTGATGTCGCCGAAGTTCGGCATGTAGCCGCGGAACTTCCCGACGGAGACCTTCGTCAGCGCCGTGAATCCGTACCAGACGAGGACGCCCTTGGAGAGGATGACGCCCATGGCGAAGCCGGAGAAGAAGGAGAAGAAGCCCGTGAACACCGCGAGCATCACGTAGGCCGCGGGGTCCGAGAAAGGGTACGCCGCGATGAAGCCGATGTCGTCGGCCATCGTCCGGGCGCGCTGCTTCTCGCGCGCGGCGTCCTCCTCGACCTTCGCCACGTCGGTGCAGAGGCCCTGGCAGCGGGGGCACACCGGGACGTTGCGGATCCGCTGCTCGCAGTCACGGCAGAAGCCGATGCCGCAGGCCGGACACACGCTCTCGGACTTCACCTGCGGATGGTTCGAGCAGCGGCGCCAGGCTCCGGAGCGCAGCGGCTCGTCCGCCGCGACGGGCGGCGGCGCCGCGGCGGAGCTTCGGACAGGAGCGGGCGCGGCTGCTGCGGCGACGGCCGCGTCCGCTCCACCCGCGACACGAGGCGGCTTGGGCGCGTGCAGCGCAAACTCGGCCCCGCAGCGGCAGCGCACCTTCAGGCCAGGGTTCCTGGCCCTGTCTTCGGGCACGACGAACCGGACGCCACAGGACGCGCAGCGCGCGAGCATTGGCTTTGCTGCGTATGCTACTCGCAAGTCCTTCCTCGTCAAGCACTACGCGCGCCTGGACTCACCGCATTCCCTTGTGCTAGATTGGCCGTCAGCACCCATATCTAGGGGTTCATTTTGCGTCTGGACAAGGTCGAGATCGTCGGCTTCAAGTCCTTCTGCGACCGACAGGAGCTGGACTTCAAGGGCGGCGTGACGGGAATCGTCGGGCCGAACGGCTGCGGCAAGAGCAACATCTCCGACGCGATCTCGTGGGTGCTCGGCGAGCAGAGCGCCAAGAGCCTGCGCGGCGCTTCCATGGAGGACGTCATCTTCGCGGGCAGCGCGGCGCGCCAGCCCTTGGGCATGGCCGAGGTCAACCTGCGCGTCTCGGGGCTGAACGGCTCGAGCCCGGACGGCCGGCCCGAGTGCGTGGTGACGCGGCGCCTCTACCGCGACGGGACGAGCGAGTACCTCATGAACGGCGAGGTGTGCCGCCTCAAGGACATCCACGAGCTGTTCATGGACACCGGCCTGGGCTCGAAGGCCTACTCGATCATCGAGCAGGGCAAGATCGGGCAGATCCTCTCGAGCAAGCCGGCCGACCGGCGCGCCCTCATCGAGGAGGCGGCGGGCATCACGAAGTACAAGGCCCGCCGGCGCCAGACGCAGCTCAAGCTCGAGGCGGCGCAGCAGAACCTGCTGCGCGTGAACGACATCGTCCACGAGGTCGACAAGCAGCTCGAGAGCCTCAAGCGCCAGGCCGGCAAGGCGCGCCGCTACCGCGCCCTGCGCGAGGAGATCCAGGGCGCGGAGCGCGTGCTGTTCGGCCGCCGCTTCATCGAGCTCACCGGCCTTCTGGGGAGCCTCGAGGAGCGCTTCGCCGCGGAAGGCGACCGCGAGCGGGCGGCGAGCGTCGCCCTCGCAACCGACGAGGCCCAGATGGAGGCCCGCCGCACGGGGCTCTACGACGAAGAGGGGCGCCTCGAGGCCACGCGGGGTCGCCTGAGCGAGCTGACCATCACCGTCGACCGCTGTCAGGGCAAGACCGGGTACTGCAGGGAGCAGATCCAGGAGGCCGCGACCCGCGGGCAGGAAGCCGACCAGGAAGCCGCCGAGCTGCTTGCTCGGGTCGAGCCCCTCGAGGGCATGCTGGCCGCGGCCCGTGCGGAGGAGACGCGGCTGCAGGAGGATGCGGCCGCCGCCGAAGCCGAGTTCTCCGCGGCCGAGGACGCCCTCGCCGCGGCCGCGCAGGGCCAGACCGAGGTCGAGCGGGCTCAGGAGCAGGCCCGCGACGCGCAGATCGCGACCCTCGGGCGGATCGCGGCGCTCACGAACGCCCGCGAATCGGTGGCCGGGAATGCCGAGCGCGCCTCGGCCGACCTGCTCAAGCTGGCCGGCGAGACGGAAGAGCTGCGCCGCGAGGAGGCCCGCGTCGACGGCCTGCGGCTGACCGCCGAGGCCCGGCGCGCGACCGCCGAGGAGCTCGTCGGCGCCCTGACCCGCGAGCGGGAGGGCGCCTTCGAGCGCGGCGAGGCCGCCCGGCGGCGCGCGGCCGAGCTGCTCCAGCAGGCCGAGGCGCTCCAGAGCGAGAAGGACTCGGCGGCCGGGCGGCTCGCGTCGCTCCAGGAGATCGTCGCGACCCACTCGGCCTTCGACGAGGGCGCGCGCGCGCTCCTCCGACGGCCACACGGCCTCGAGGTCCTTGGCGTCGTGGCGGACCTGGTCGAGGCCGACGGGTCCCACGAGCGGGCCGTGGAGGCGTTCCTCGGCGACCGTCTCCAGGCGGTGCTGGTGCCCGACGCGGCCGGCGTCCTGCGCGGCATCGAGTTCCTGCAGGGGTCGGAAGCGGGGCGCGGAACGTTCCTGCCCCTGGCCGGGGCGCGCGGCGAGCTCGACTGCGCCGCCCTGCGCGACATTCAGCGGGCCGAGCCGAAGGTGAAGGCGATCCTGTCGGACCTGTATCGCGTCACCGGGCCGCACGCCGCGAAGATACGGGCGGCGCTCCCCAACGGCCTCGTGTGCGAGACCCTCGAGGACGCCCTGGACGTCCAGTCCCGCCACGCCGCCATCCCGTGCGTGACGCTGCGGGGCGAGAC
>DASSJI010000280.1:0-19632 GCA_035691285.1 Vicinamibacteria bacterium
CGATGCCGCCGAGCCGGTGGCCTTCGTCGTCGAGAGCGACGGCGCCGCCCTCGGGCACGCCACGGACCTCGGCCACGTGAGCGCCGCTGTCGCAGAGGCGTTCAGGCCCTGCACCGCCGTGCTCGTCGAGTCGAACTACGACCCGGCGCTCCTGCGCGACGGCCCCTACCCGTGGACGCTGAAGGAGCGCATCCTGAGCCCCTATGGCCATCTCTCGAACGGGGACGTCGGGCGCTACCTGGAGCGCGGCCTGGGCGCGGGCTGCGCCGAAGTCGTGCTGGCCCACGTTTCGCAGAAGAACAACCACCCCGAGCTGGTGGAGATGACGGCGGCCGCCGCTCTGGGTCGCGCCGGCCGCGACGTGCGCGTGACCATCAGCGGGCCCCTCGGCACGGGCTGGATCGACGTGGACCCGGCAGCGCCTCGCACGGCGCAACTCAGGCTGTTCTAGCAGGGGTCGCGGGCCCGACGACTATACTGCCTCCCCATGCGGCGAGTCCGAGCGGGCGCTCTGCCGAAGCTGGCGGCGGCCGTGCTCCCTCTCGCACTGGTTCCATCCAGGCTCCCGGCGGGGAGCGATCCGCGGCCCAACGTCATCGTCCTGCTCGTGGAAGGGCTGAGGTCATTTCCCGCTCCCGAGCTGCCCACGCCCAACCTCGATCGCCTCTCCCGCCTCGGACGCCGATTCGATCGGGCCTACTCGGTCTATCCGCGGCCGGACCTCGGGCGCGCGGCAGTGTTGACCGGCCAGCCGCCGAGCGCATGGGACGGCGAGCCGCGCAAGCTGGGCGCGCTCCCTTCCCTCCCGGGCATGCTCGCCGCCCACGGTTATGCGACAGCCCGCGTGGGCCGGCTGCTGGGCGCGCCGCTGGAGGAGCAGCTTCGCTGGGGCTCGTTCCGCGAAGCCCCCGGCGACGCGGACGTGATCCGAGCCGTCGTTTCCCTGGCCGAGGAGAGCAGGGAGCGTCCGTTCCTGATCGTAGCCGGCCTCAACCCCGCGCCGCCTCCGGCCCGCGACATCGAGGAGCGCCTCGCCACCGTGCCGCCGCTGGTCCCGGCTGCGATCTCTCAGCTGCCTCGCATCGCGATGGCGGCCGCGCCGGCCGCACGGCCGGATCAGAGCGAGCAGCCGCCGCCCCGCCCGGACGAGCAGCGTCGCCACCTGGAGGCTGTCGCGCGGGCGCGCCTCGCCTCGCTCGACGCCTCGCTCGAGATGCTCTTCAGGAGTCTCGACCGGCTCGAGCTGTGGTCGCACACCATCGTCGTGCTGACTTCGGACCACGTGCCGGCCACGGGCGAGCACGGCCTGCTCGAGCGTCCCGACACCCTGTTCGAGAGCACGCTGCGGGTGCCGCTGGTGATCGCCGCGCCAGGGCTCTCCCATCCAGGCGTTCCCTCGGCGGGGCTCGTCGAGACCCTCGACATCGTTCCCACCCTGCTGGAGCTCTCTGGTCTGCCCCTTCCGGACCTGCCCGGGACGAGCCTGGTGCCGCTGCTGCGCGACCCGTCCGGCGCGGTCCGAAGCGCGGTCGTGTCGGAGGCCATGCGGTCCGTCGAACCCCTCGGGCGCAGCATCCGGAGCGACCGGTACCGCTTCAGCGAGTGGCCGGACGGCAGCCAGGAGCTGTACGACTACGAGAGCGATCCCCACGAGTGGCGCAACCTCGCCGTCCTGCCCGGCCACGAGGAGCTCGTGGAGCGGCTGCGGCAGCAGCTGGGCGCTCCGCCGGCGCCACCGGTACCCAGGCTCCCTGCCGTCCCCCGTGCCCGCAACGTGCTTCTCCTGGTGTTCGACGACCTGAGCGTCCGCCTCGGCACTTACGGTTACCCGCTGCACACGCCCAACATCGATCGGCTGGCCCGGATGGGTCGGCGCTTCGATCGCGCCTACGCGCAGGCGCCGTCGTGCAGCCCCTCCCGGACGTCCTTCCTCACGGGCCTGCGGCCGGAGCGCACGGGCATCTGGTCGAACGCGCAACCGGTGCGGGAGCGGATCCGCGATGCCGTGCCGATCAACGAGCACTTTCGGGCCAACGGCTACTTCACCGCCCGGATCGGCAAGGTGTTCCACCAGCGCTGGGATCCCGAGTTCGCGTGGGACGTGGCCATGCACGACCCTCTCGACGAGACGACGGGTCCTCAGCCCAGGACGCGGCGCAAGCCGCGCCGGGCCCAACGCGCCGCCGAAGTCGAAGAGGAGGGGGACGAGCAGCCCGATGCCGTCGACCTGAACGCGTTCTGGGTGGCCGAGGAGGGAGAGGACGACGAGCAGGCCGACGCCCGCCGCGCCCACCGCGCGGTGGAGCTGCTCGAAGAGCATCGGAAGGGACCGTTCTTCATCGCCGTCGGCTTCGCGAAGCCCCACATGAGGTGGCTGTTCCCGAAGAAGTACCTGGCGCTCTACCCGCCCGACCAGATCGTCTGGCCCGAGGAGCCCGGCGACGACGTAGCGGACATCCCGATGCTGGCCTGGAGCCGCGAAGCCGTCGGGAGGCCACGCCTCTTCCGCACGCCGGAGCCGCCCGCGTACGACGCCGACGAGCGCCGGCGCGCCATCGCCGCCCACAACGCCTGCGTCTCCTTCGTCGACACGCAGGTCGGCGTCGTGCTCGATGCCCTGAGCCGGCTCGAGCTGTGGGACACGACCACCGTGGTCTTGTTCGGGGATCATGGCTTCCATCTGGGTGAGCACGGCGGCTTGTGGCGGAAGAACACGCTGTTCGAGGACGTGTTGCGCGTGCCCCTGCTGATCGCGACGCCCGGGCTGAAGCGGCCGGGTGAGCCAGCGCGCGGTCTCGTCGAGCTTCTCGACGTCTACCCGACGCTGGTCGAGCTCGCCGGCCTGCCCCAGCCGGCGCAGACCCTGGAGGGACAGAGCCTGGTTCCGCTCCTCGACGACCCCTCGCGGGCTGGCAGGCCCTTGGCTCACTCCTGGCGACGGATCGCCGCCGGGCGCTTCGGCAGGAGCGTGCGCGACGCGGACTATCGCTTCACGGAATGGCCCGACGGCAGCCAGCAGCTCTACGACCTCCGGGCCGACCCGGGCGAAGCGGTCAATCTCGCGCGCTCCCCAGCGCACGCCGCCACGCTCCGCCGCCTGCAGGACCTGCTGTATGCGCCGACCCGGGCGCGCCGGGACGACCCGGACGCCACGCCGTCCAGACCGTAAGCGCCTCGAGGCGCACTCCGCATGCTAGCCTTGGGCTTCCATGATCCCTCGCTACTCGCGTCCCGAGATGGCCCGGATCTGGTCCGAGGACAACAAGTTCGGGACCTGGCTCAAGGTGGAGGTCGCGGCGACGGAGGTCCTCGCCGAGAAGGGCGTCGTGCCGCGCGCCGACCTCGAGGAGATCAGGTCGAAGGCGCGCTTCGACGTCGCCCGGATCGAGGCGATCGAGCAGGAGGTCCAGCACGACGTGATCGCGTTCGTCACCTGCGTCGCGGAGAGCGTGGGGCCCGCGGGGCGCTGGATCCACCACGGCCTCACGTCCTCGGACGTGGTCGACACGGCCCTGGCCCTGCTGATGCGCGACGCCTGCGACCTGGTCCAGCGGGACGTCGACGCGCTCATGGCGGTGGTCAAGGAGCGCGCCCTCGCGTACAAGCACGCCCCGATGATCGGCCGCACCCACGGCGTTCACGCCGAGGTGATGACGTTCGGCCTGAAGCTCGCCCTCTGGCACTCGCAGCTCCAGCGCGACCGCGAGCGGGTCGGGCGGGCGCGGGAGCGGATCGCGGTGGGCAAGCTCTCGGGAGCGGTGGGCACCTTTCCGCACCTGGGGCCCGACGTCGAGGCGGCGGTGTGCGCGAAGCTCGGGCTCCGGCCCGCGCCGATCGCGTCGCAGGTGCTGCAGCGCGACCAGCACGCCGAGGTCATGACCGCCCTCGCGATCCTGGCGGCCGGCCTCGAGACGTTCGCGACCGAGATCCGCGCGCTCCAGAAGACCGAGGTGCGCGAGCTGGAGGAGCCCTTCGGCAAGGGCCAGAAGGGCAGCTCGGCCATGCCCCACAAGCGCAACCCCGTGGGCTGCGAGCAGATCGCCGGCCTGGCGCGCCTCGTCCGCGCCAATGCCCTCGCGGCCCTCGAGAACGTCGCGCTGTGGCACGAGCGCGACATCAGCCACTCCTCCGTCGAGCGCGTGATCGTGCCCGACAGCTTCCTGGCCCTCGACCACATGCTGCACCGCTTCACGGACATCGTGGGCGGCATGACCGTGCACACCGACCGGATGCTGAAGAACCTCGAGCTGAGCGGCGGCCTCGTCTTCTCCGGCTCCATCCTGCTGGAGCTCACGGCCCGCGGCATGCGGCGCGAGGATGCCTACCGCGTTGTGCAGGGCCACGCCATGGCGGCGTGGACGGACGGCGGCGACTTCCGGAGGCGCATCAGCGAGGACGGCGCGGTCAGGGCGCTCCTGAGGGACGACGAGCTCGCCGAGCTGTTCCGGGTCGAACGCTACCTCGGCCACGTCGACGCGATCTTCGGGAGGGTGTTCGGGGCTTGAGCCTGCCGCTCCAGCCGTGGCTCGTCGACCTGCTGGTGAGCGCGGGCATCCTCGTCGCGTCGTACGCCCTGGCGCGGCTCGTGTCCTTCGCGATCGGCAAGTTCCTGGAGCGCGCGACGCGCCGCACGGAGACCGACCTGGACGACCGGCTGCTCGCAGCGGCGAAGCGCCCCATCACCTACCTGCTCTTCCTGTTCGGCGCGTGGTGGGCGATCGCCCGCCTCGAGACCCCGACGCCCCTGGCGGCCCGTCTCGAGACCGGGCTCTACATCGTCGGGATCCTCATCATGGCGCTCGCCCTGATGCGGGCCTGGGGCCTGCTGCTCGCCTGGTACGTCCACTCGCACCAGGTGGCCGAAGGGCTGGCGGCCGAGTTCGGGCCCCTCGTCTCGAAGCTCGGCAAGATCTTCATCTTCCTGCTCGCGGCCATCGCGGTGCTGAACCGCCTCGGCATCAACGCCGCGTCCCTGGTCGTGTCGCTGGGCGTCGGCTCGCTCGCCGTCGGCCTCGCGGCCCAGGACACCCTCGCCAACATGTTCGCCGGCTTCACGCTGCTCCTGGACCGGCCGTTCCGCGTGGGGGATGGCATCCGCCTCGCCTCGGGCGAAATGGGTGACGTCCAGGAAATCGGCATGCGCGCCACGCGCATCAAGACCGGCGACGACACGATCCTGGTGGTGCCGAACAGCGTCCTCGTCAAGGAGCGCGTAGTGAACCTCTCCCGCCCGAACCGCAACCTCACGGCGCGCGTCGAGGTCGGCGTCGCCTACGGAACGGACCTCGCCTTCGCGAAGAAGGTGCTCGCCGAGGCCGTGCTCTCCTCGCCCTACGTGGAGACGGAGCGGGCGCCCCTGCCTCTCGTGACACGCTTCGGGGAGTTCGCGATCCAGCTGGCGGTGGTCTTCTGGGCGAAGGACTACTCCCAGCTCGGCCTCGCGGTCTCCACCGCCTACGAGGAGATCGATCGCCGCTTCCGCGCGAACGGCATCGCGATCCCGTATCCCACGCGCACCCTCATCCACGAGGGCGCGCCGCCCGCCACGGAGGTGGCCGCGGAATGAGAGCCCGTGTCTACGTGACCCTGAAGAAGTCGGTCTTCGACCCGCAGGGCAAGACCATCCACGACGCTCTGCGCTCCATGGGATACTCGGCCGTGGCCGACGTGCGCCAGGGCAAGTTCTTCGAGGTCGCCCTCGAGGGCGTGACCCCCGAGAGCGGGCGCAAGGCGGTCGAGGAGATCGCCGCGAGGGTGCTCGCGAACCCGGTGATCGAGAGCTACCGCGTGGAGGTGGAGTAGCCGATGCGGGTGGGCGTCGTCGTCTTCCCCGGCTCCAACTGCGATCACGACACCTACCACGTGCTCAAGCACGTCTGTGGCTGCGAGGCCCGCTTCGTCTGGCACAAGGACTCCGACCTCGGCGGCCTCGACGCCGTCGTCCTGCCGGGCGGCTTCGCCTACGGCGACTACCTGCGCACCGGGGCGATCGCGCGCTTCAGCCCGGTGATGAAGAGCGTCGTGGAGTTCGCGCGCAAGGGCCGCCCGGTGATCGGGATCTGCAACGGCTTCCAGGTCCTCCAGGAAGCCTCCCTGCTCCCCGGGGCGATGCTGCGGAACCGATCGGTGAAGTTCCTGTCGCAGCCGGTCCACGTGCGCGTCGAGCGGACCGACACGCCGCTCACGGCGGGTCTGCGGGCGGGAAGCGTGCTGACGATGCCGATCGCCCACGGCGAGGGGAACTTCTACCTGCCCGCGGACGAGCTGCGCCGGCTCGAGGACGAGGGCCGCGTCGTGTTCCGCTACACGACCCGGGACGGGCGCCTCGACGAGGCCGCGAACCCCAACGGCAGCGCCGCCGCCATCGCCGGCGTGTGCAACGAAGCGCGCAACGTCGTCGCGCTCATGCCTCACCCCGAGCGCGCGGCCGAAGGCCAGCTGGGCTCGTCCGACGGGCGGCTCCTGTTCGAGGCGCTGACGCGGAGCCTGGTCGCGGCGTGAGCGGCCGCCCTAGGCGAACTAGGCCGTGAACAAGCAATAGGCCGCGACGGCCGTGGCCCCGAGGCGAGCCGCCTCGAGCCACGGCGCCCAGCGCCGTCCTTCGAAGAGCCCGCCGATCGCGACGAGCGCCGCCGCGATCAGCAGCGCGCCGATCGCGACGACCGGGAGCGAGAGGCGGTCCTGCACGTTGAGCAGGACGCCCGCGGCGACGAGCACGACCACGAACTGCGCCGCCGCGTAGGCCTGCACCGTCGCCGGCACGGTCACGTCCCATTTGCGATAGCTCGCGCGCTCCACTTCGGGCGCCGGCTGGAAGCCGCCGAGCTCGTCGGGGCGCCAGCCCGGGGGCTTGACGAGCAGCCGCAGGCGATCGCGGAGGCTCCGCGTGCGCCGGGCCAGGGAGAAGAGCTCGGCCCAGTAGCTGAGGTTGGCCCAGAGCGGATTGAGGCTCCGGAGCGGCGTCGTGATGCCGTACACGACGTCCTCCTCCTCGGCCTGGTACGTGCCGAAGAGCCGGTCCCACACGATCAGCGTGCCGCCGTGATTGCGGTCGATGTACTTCGGGTTGCGTCCGTGGTGCACCCGGTGGTTCGAGGGCGTGCTCAGGACCCACTCGAGCGGGCCGAGCCGGCCGATGATCCGAGTGTGGATCCAGAACTGGTAGAGCGTGTTGAACGACGAGCAGGCCAGGAACACGAGCGGCGGGAAGCCGAGGGCGGCGAGGGGCAGGTAGAAGATCCAGGAGAACCACGACTGCAGCGCTCCCTGGCGCAGCGCCACCGCGAGGTTGTACTCCTCGCTCTGGTGATGCACCACGTGGGCCGCCCAGAACGCGTTGATCTCGTGGCTGAGGCGATGGAACCAGTAATAGAGGAAGTCGACGCCGAGGAAGCACGCCGCCCACACCCAGGCGCGGTCCCCCGGGAGCGTGGTCGCGCGCAGCCGATCGAACACGAAGACGTAGCCCGCGAACAGCGCCGTCTTCATGAACACCTCGAGGAGCTGGTCGAGGATGCCGCACGAGAGGTCGTTCACCGCGTCGTTCAGGCGGTAGTAGTCGCGACGGGCGATGCGCACGGCCAGGAGCTCGATCCCGATGAGCAGGAAGAAGACCGGGATCGCGAGCACGACGTAGTTGACCGAGTCGTACGACATCGGCCGACCAGCTTAGCACCGCGGCGCCGAGCCGCGGTTTAGAATCCGTCCCTCGGTGAGCCTTCGCATCGACGATCGCCTGCTCGACCAGCACAGCCTCAAGCGCGACGAGTACGACCGCATCGTGTCGCTGCTCGGCCGCGAGCCGAACCTGACCGAGCTGGGCCTGTTCTCCGTGATGTGGTCGGAGCACTGCTCCTACAAGAGCAGCAAGCTCCACCTGCGCGGCCTGCCGACCCAGGGCCCGCGCGTGCTGCAGGGGCCCGGGGAGAACGCCGGCGCCGTCGACATCGGCGACGGCCTCGCGGTGGTCTTCAAGATCGAGTCCCACACCCATCCCTCCTTCATCGAGCCGTACCAGGGCGCCGCGACCGGCGTGGGCGGGATCCTCCGCGACATCTTCACGATGGGCGCGCGGCCGGTCGCGACGCTGAACTCGCTGCGCTTCGGGCCGCTCGAGGAGCCGCGGAACCGCCGCCTGCTGGCGGGAGTCGTGGCGGGCATCGGCGGCTACGGCAACAGCTTCGGCTGTCCCACGCTGGGCGGCGAGGTCGCCTTCGAGCCGTGCTACTCGGGCAACCCGCTCGTGAACGCGATGTGCGTCGGCCTGGTCCGGGCCGACCGCATCTTCAAGGGACGCGCCGAGGGCGTCGGCAACACCGTCTTCTACGTCGGCGCCAAGACCGGCCGCGACGGCATCCACGGCGCGACCATGGCTTCCGCCGAGTTCGGCGAGAAGAGCGAGGAGAAGCGTCCCACTGTCCAGGTCGGCGACCCCTTCATGGAGAAGGTGCTGCTCGAGGCCTGCCTCGAGGCCATGAAGACCGGCGCCATCGTCGGCATCCAGGACATGGGCGCCGCGGGCCTGACCTGTTCGACCTCGGAGATGGGGGCGCGAGCGGGGACCGGCATCGAGATCGACGTCGCTAAGGTCCCGATGCGCGAGACGGGCATGTCGGCATACGAGGTCATGCTCTCCGAATCCCAGGAGCGCATGCTGCTCGTCGCGGCCAGGGGCCGCGAGCGCGAGGTGGTGGACGTCTTCGAGAAGTGGGACCTCCACGCCGAAGCGATCGGCCGCGTCATCGCCGAGAGACGCCTCCGCGTCTGGAATGGCGCCGTCCTCGAGGCCGACGTGCCCAACGAAGGGCTGACCGACGACGCGCCGCTCTACGACCGCCCCTGGATCGAGCCCAGGAACCCCGCCGCCGACGAGGACGTGAGCGCGCTCCCGCCGCCTCCCGACCCGGGGGAGACGCTGCTCCGGCTGCTCGCCACGCCGGCCATCGCGAACAAGCGCTGGATCTACCGGCAGTACGACTCCACCGTGCGCACGAACACGATGGTCGGCCCCGCTTCCGACGCCGGCGTGATCCGGGTCAAGGGCACGGCCAAGGCGCTGGCCCTGGCCGCCGACTGCAACGGGCGCTACTGCTGGCTCGACCCCTACGCCGGCGCGCAGCTCGCGGTGGCCGAGGCCTGCCGCAACGTGGCCGCGGCCGGTGCGCTGCCGATCGGCGCCACGAACTGCCTTAACTTCGGCAGCCCCGAGAAGCCCGAGGTCATGGGCCAGCTCGTGATGGCGATCCGCGGCATGGGCGACGCCTGCCGCGCCCTCGACGTCCCGATCACCGGCGGCAACGTCTCCCTCTACAACGAGACCGACGGCCGCGCGATCTATCCGACGCCGGTGATCGGCGTCGTCGGCCTGATCGAGGACGCCTCCCGCGCGCTGTCCTCCTGGTTCAAGGCGCCGGGCGACTCCGTCTACCTGCTGGGCGTGACGGGCGAGGACATGGGGGGAAGCGAGTATCTCAAGGCGATCCACGACCGCGTCGCCGGCCGCCCGCCGAAGCTCGACCTCGCCGCCGAGAAGCGCCTTCACGCCCTCATGGCCGAGGCTGCCGCGGCGGGCGCCTTGCGGTCGGCCCACGACCCCAGCGATGGCGGCCTGGCCGTGGCGCTCGCGGAGTGCTGCTTCGTGCGCGAGGACGTCGGGCCGGGAGCCCTCCTCGAGCTGCCGCCTGGCCCCAAGCCGGAGGTCTTGCTCTTCTCGGAGTCCCCCTCGCGGATGGTCGTGACCACGCGGGACGGCGCGGCCCTCGAAGTCCTCGCCCTCCGCCACGGCGTGCCGTGCGCGCGCCTCGGCGACGTCGGTGGCGAGCGGCTCACGCTGCGCCAGTCGAGCCGCGTCCTCGTCGACCTCGAGGTGTCCCGCCTCAACGAGGCCTGGACCAGCCTGGAGCGAATGCTGGGGACTTAGTGGCGCTTGGCGCGAGCGCGGGGGCGACGCGGCCGCCCGGGACCCATGGCGCGAGGCGGTTGGCGCGACTTCAATGCATCGCGCGCTTCACGCATGAGGACGAGATGCCTGTCGAGCCGCGACCGTATCGCATCCGCGAGGCGCTCGTTGTACGTGTGAGTCGTGCGGTTGCGATCCTCGACCATCTGCATCCATCGCGGATCGTCTTTGATCAGGCCGAGGCGAAAGGCGGTGCGGAAGGCGTCTCTGGGAGAGAAGACGGGCGTGCCCGAAGCGTCGCAAGCCTGCTTCAGGCCCTTCCACGTCAACTCGTAGCAGAACTCGAACCTCTGGATCGCCGAATCACGCATGTACTCGTTGCGTGGCTGGCGCAGCACATCCTCGAGGCGCAGGAGCGCGGCGTCCAGCGAAGCGAGGAGGCTACGCCGCTTTCCGTTCATGTAGCGTGATCGTGCGCTCGAGCGCGACGGCCTTGAACGCCGGGTCAGCAGCCGCGAAATCGACGACGTCGACCTTCTGCAGGATCGGAAGCTCGTCGAAGATCGTCCTGATTCGGTCCAGGACGTCCAGGGGCAGCTTCCGCCCGACGTCGATACCGAGATCGATATCCGACCGCGGATCGGCCGTGCCCTCGGCGCGGGAGCCGAATAGAAAGAATCTCAAGCGACGTTCCGAGCGCAGCAGCGTCCCTGCAATGAGCCTGCATTTCGTCCGTACGACCGCGACGGGATCCGACTTGCGCCTCGGCACCGCTGCATCTTAAACCCGGCGCGTCACCGCGCCGGATGATCGCCGCCATCAGGCCGAGGATGAGCAGCGGCCCTAGCGCGAGCGAGCCGCATCGAAACCCAATGACTTCAAGGACATGAACTTCAATTCAGCGAACTGGAAGAAATGAGTTCGCCAGATTGGATTCGCGATCGAGCCAACTAACACCTTTCTCATCAAAGAGATAGAGGGATCGACCCCGGAGAAGCCATGTTCATGGCCTTGACCGACGGTTCAAGCCGTTGGTTCCCGGTCGGGGCTCCTGGGGCCTATTTCGTTGTCGCACAATGACTTGCTCCACAGGTCCAGAACCTGCATAGGACCCGTGAAAACCCTGACCCGCACGGACTATCCCGTTAGGGTCCTTTCGGCCATCTCCCGGAACGAACGGTAGCACCCGAGAAAGACGCTCGACCAGGGGGAGTGGCGATCGAGGAGAGAGAGTGAAGCTGATTCGAAACAAGTTCGTCTTTAGTGCCGTGGTGGCGCTCCTGGCGTGTGCGGGCCTCGCGTCCGCCCAGGAAACCACCTCGGGCTCCATCGCCGGACAGGTCCTGGACACCCAGGGCGCGGCGATGCCCGGAGCCACGGTGACGATCACCTCGGCCCAGGGCACCAAGACCTACGTCACCGACGCGAATGGCCGCTTCTTCGCGCCCTTCCTCACCCCGGGCCAGTACGGGCTGCGGGTCGAGCTGACCGGGTTCTCCCCGGTCGAGCGCAAGGGCATCGACGTCCGTCTCGGGCAGCGCGTGAGCCTGGACTTCACCCTCAAGGTGGGCCAGATCTCCGAGACCGTCGAAGTGGTCGGCGCGGCGCCGGTCGTCGACACCTCGAGCACGACAGCAGGCAGCGTCCTCGACAGCGACCAGCTGAGGATGCTCCCGGTCGGCCGCAACATGACCGACACGCTGTACCTCGTGCCGGGCGTCAGCAGCAGCGGCCGCGTCGGCACCGCCAACCCGGCGATCGGCGGCGGCAGCGGCCTCGAGAACAACTACGTCGTGGACGGCGTCAACATCACGAACACCGGCTACGGCGCGATCGGGTCGTACTCGATCGTGTTCGGCTCGCTGGGCAACGGCGTCACGACGGACTTCATCAAGGAGACGCAGGTCAAGACCGCGGGCTTCGAGGCCGAGTACGGCCAGGCCACGGGCGGCGTCGTCAACGTCGTCACGAAGAGCGGCACCAACGACTTCCACGGCTCGGTGTACGGCAACTTCCGCCTCGGGAGCCTGGAGTCCGAGTGGAAGAACCTCCAGACCCCGAACGGCACCGTGAACACCACCGAGACCGAGTTCAACGACTTCGGGATCAACCTGGGCCTGCCGCTGATGAAGGACAAGCTGTTCCTCTTCGGCGCCTTCAACCCGCAGTACCAGACCCGCACCCTCGTGGCGCCGGACGGCTTCCCGCTGGAAAGCCTGGGCGAGACTGATCGCAAGCGCAAGATCTACTCCTACGCCGGCAAGCTGACCTGGCAGGCGAGCGCGAACCACCGCGTGGACGTGTCCGTCTACGGCGACCCGTCGAAGGGCGACATGGGGCCCCAGCGGGCTGCCGCCATGGTCGGGAGAAACACCGCCGGCTTCAGCGAGATCTCGAGCTACGGCGGCCACAACCAGGTCCTGAAGTATGACGGCGTGCTGACCAACAACTGGCTCATCGAGGCCTCGATCGGCCGCGCGACCAACAAGATCGAAGAGGTTCCGTCGGTCGACGAGTGGTCGGTGACGGACGCCACCGTCGTGCCCAACGTGGTGAGCGGCGGCATCGGCTTCTACGAGGTCGGCAACGACGGCGAGAACATCCAATACTCGCTCAAGTCCACCAACATCTTCGAGGCCGGCGGCAACCACCAGTTCCGTTACGGCGTCCTCTACGAGGACATCAGCTACGACAACGTGATCCAGCGCACCGGTCCGCCCATCCTGCTCTCCAACGGCATCCAGACCGTCACGGGTGCGACCGTCACGATCCTCCCCGACCCGGTCTACGGCCGGATCTATCGCGCGACGCGCGCCAACTTCTCGAACGTGCGGCCGACCCAGCAGGAGTACCTGAGCTTCTTCGCGCAGGACACCTGGCAGCTCGGCAAGAAGCTGACCATCAAGGCCGGCGTGCGCTACGAGCAGCAGAAGCTGATCGGCTCCGACTCGCCGCGCCCGGCCGGCAGCCTGTGCAACGCCAACGACGAGTTCCCCGGCCAGGGCTCCGGCAACGGCGCCGAGATCCCCTGCGAAGTCACCTGGGACAACAACTGGGCGCCCCGCGTGGGCTTCACCTTCGATCCCACCGGAACCGGCAAGGCGAAGATCTACGGCTCCTGGGGACGCTTCTACGCCAAGATCCCCAACGACCTGGCCGCTCGCGCATTGTCGGCCGACGCCGGCATCAGCCGCGCGGACTACTTCGACGCCAGCCTCACCCAGCCGGTGCCTGAGGGCGTGAACGCCGCGGGCTCGACCCGCCACCTCATCATCGCCGGCACGCACGCCGCGGCGTTCGACCCCGACGCCAAGTCGACCTATAAGGACGAGTTCCTGGCCGGCGTGGAGTGGGAGGCGATCCCGCGCCTCAACCTCGGCGCGCGCTACATCCACCGCAACATGCCCCGCATCCTGGAGGACATCGGCACCGCGCAGTTCATCCTGTACGACCTCGGCGTGCCGGGCCTGGAGTCGGTCGAGTACTACATCACGAACGTGAACGCCGACACGCCGGTGTTCCCGTCGGCCCCGTATCCCCAGGCCACCTTCGAGGACCCGGACCACACCTACGACGCGATCGAGCTGACCGCCAACAAGGCCTTCGCCGACAACTGGTCGCTGCTCGCGTCCTACCGCTGGTCCAAGCTCGAGGGCAACTTCGAGGGCTTCTTCAGGAACGACAACGGCCAGTCCGACCCGGCCATCACGTCGCTGTTCGACTTCCCGACCAACGACCCGAGCTACACCTCGATCGGCACGCCGCTGTTCGGCTACCGCGGCGACGTCCGCTACCTGGGCTCCTCGCTCGGCATCGGGCCGCTCCCCAACGACCGCCCGCACCAGATCAAGATCTACGGCAACTACGCGTGGACGAACCTGAATCTGGGAATGGGCTTCAACTGGGGCTCCGGCCTTCCGCTGCAGGAGCAGGCGGCGAACCCGAACTACGCCTCGGGCGGCGAGATCCCCGAGGAGCTGCGTGGCTCCGGCATCGAGACCGTGAACGGCTTCCAGGAGCGTGCGGACGACGAGATCACCTTCGACGTGCACGCGGACTACACGTTCAACATCGGCGGCGGCAGCCAGAAGTTCCTGCTGTTCGTCGATGCGTTCAACCTGTTCAACCGGCAGGAGCCGACCGCGTACGACAACTGGACGGAGCGCAGCTTCGGCGTGCCGAATGCGGACTTCGGTACCGCGAAGGACGGCGGCGCTCGCTTCACGTCTTACCAGACCCCGCGCCAGATCCGTCTCGGCGCGCGGTTCGAGTGGTAGGGACGGCCTGACGGCCTGATCTGCCCCTGGGGGGCGGGAGCGATCCCGCCCCCCTGTTTTTTCCGCGCCGGCGGTTCTTGACCGCGGACCGCGGCGGGCATAGGTTGCGCGGCCAAGGAGTCGTCGGATGCGCGCTCTCGCCCTCGTGCTCGTCTTCACGCTTTCTCCCGCGCTCGTCCCCTCCAGCTCGGCGGCGGCGGTCACCGACGCGCAGCGCGCCGAGGCGGTGCGCCACTACCGCAACGGCGAGGAGCTGATGCGCCAGGAAACCTTCGAGCTGGCGGTGGTGGAGTTCCGGGCCGCGGTCAAACTCGACCCGGCCTTCGTGCTCGCGCACTACAGCATGGGCCAGGCCCTGATGGCGCTCAGGCGCTATCCCGAGGCCGTGGACGCCTTCCTGGGCTGCAAGGGCGCCATCGAAGAGTTCAACGCGCTGAGTCTGCGCGACCGCGGCGAGGCGGAACGCCGCATCACCGACGAGGTGCGCGACCTGAAGGACCACATCGCGGCGATCCAGAGCGGCCGCATCAAGACCGTGAGCGGCAACGCGACAATCATCAGCCTCGAAGAGCGCGTGAGGGTGCTCGAGGAGTCGAGGATGAGGGGCGCCGAGAACCGCGGCGCCGTCCCGGCCGAGTTCTCCCTGGCGCTGGGCAGCGCCTACCTCCGCTGGGGAAAGCTCGAAGACGCCGAGCGCGAGTACCTGGCGGCGATCGCGGTGAATCCCAAGCTGGGGGCCGCGCACAACAACCTCGCGTTCGTCTACATGACGACGGGACGCCTGGACGAGGCCGAGAAGTCGATCAAGCTCGCCGAGAAGAGCGGCTTCCCCGTCAACCCCCGCTTCAAGGACGACCTGAAGAAGGCCCGCGCCGAAGCCAAGCCCTGAGCCGCCTCCGTTATACTGGGTGGATGGAAGCTCTCGCATTCATGTCATTGCGGAGGGTCGGCACTACCCGGAGGGGGCTGGTCGCCGCCCTGCTCGCGGCCTCGAGCCTGGCGGCCGGCGGCCAGGAGAAGGACCAGGCCAGCACCTTCCCGGCCGGCGTCGAGCTCGTGACCGTCGATGCCCTCGTCCTCGACAAGGACGACCGGCCGGTCACGGACCTGACAGCCGCCGACTTCGTGATCAAGGAGGACGGCGTCGTCCAGAAGGTCGAGAGCTTCGACTCCATCCGTTTCCGGGAGTCGGAGGAGGAGGAGCGCCCCTCCCAGGTGCGCGTCTCCAGCAACGCCGAGCGGCGCACGTCCGCCGAGCGCTCGTTCGTGATCGTCTTCGACGACGCCAACATCTCCCAGTACGCGACGCCCCGGGCCCGCAAGGAGCTCAAGCGCTTCATCGAGGAGGGCCTCCGCGAAGGGGACCACGTCACTTTCGTTCCGACGACGGGCGGGCCCTGGTGGAGCGGCACGCTTCCCGAAGACCGCGAGGACCTGCTCGCTGTCGTGGAGCGTCTCGAGGGCGTGAACCGTCCCGAGACCGGGGCCGGCCGGATCTCCGACTACGAGTCGATGCAGATCTCGCGCGGGCGCGAGCCCGAGGTCCTCTCCCAGGTGGCGCGCCGGTACTACGAGAACGGCCTGCTGGTCGAGCTGCCCAACATCGGCGAGCGGGCCGCCGCCGGGCTGGACCTCGACGCCGGCCTGCCCCTCATCCGTGCCAAGGCCGAGGAGCAGTACCGCACGGTGCGGTCGCGGTCGGTCGCCACGCTGGAGACCCTCGAGCGCGTGGCCCGGGCCCTGACGGACCTCAAGGGCCGCAAGGCCGTCCTGCTGATCTCCGAGGGCTTCATCCGCGATCCGTCCTTGACCGAGTTCCGGGACTTCGTCCGGGTGGCGCGCACGGCCAACGCCGTCGTGTACTTCGTCGACGCGCGCGGCCTTGAGGGCCCGCTCGGCGGGCCGGGCATGCCCGGAGGCAGCGCCGAGTTCGGCCAGGCCATCGAGGAGCAGGACACGACGGCGGTGCTGGCCACGGCGATCCGGGAGGTGGACGGCGCCCGCTCCGTCGCGGCCGACACGGGCGGAGACCTCATCGCGGGCAACGACCTGGCTCGCGGCATGCGCCGCGTGGCCGACGAGGCCCGCAACTTCTACCTGCTCGGCTACTCGTCCACCAACACGAAGCGGGACGGAAAGTTCCGGAAGATCTCCGTGTCGGTGACCCGCCCCGGACTGAAAGTGCGTGCCCGGCGCGGGTACTACGCGCCCGAGGACGGCGCGCCGCGGTCGCCGAGCCCCAAGGAGCTGGATCCCGTGGTCCGGGCTGGACTGGACGCGCCGAGCGCGACCGACGGCATCCCCCTGCGGCTGACCTCCTACGTGTTCGGCCCGGCCGCAGGCGGAAAGGTCACGGTGCTCCTCGTCGCCGAGGCGGACCCCGCGCAGTTCGGCCTGAAGCCGGACAAGGACGGCCGGCTCGGCGGAACGCTCGAGAGCTACGCGGTCGTCTCGCCGCGGGACGGCGGCGAGCCCGCCCGCACCGAGAAGCTCATCGAGCTGAGCCTGCCGCCGTCGGTGCACGATCAGCTCAAGCGCTCGTGGCTCCCGATCTACCGCGACTTCTCCCTGGCGCCCGGCGTCTACCAGGCGCGCCTCCTGGTGCGGAGCCGCGCCAACGGGCGCATCGGCGCGGTGCGGCACAGGTTCAGCGTGGAGACGGGCGCGGGCCTGCGGATCTCGACGCCGATCCTCACGGATGCCGTCCAGACGGAGCAGCCGCCGCGCCCGCTCCCGGTCGCCCACCGCCGGTTCCGCAGCGGCGCCCGCCTGCTCTACGCCTTCGACGTCTACGGTGCGGCGTCCGACAAGGCGACCGGGCAGCCGCGGGTCGCGATCCAGTACTCGGTGAAGCGCGCCGACGGCACCGAGTTCGTCGGCAGCGACCCGAGGACCGTCGGGTCCGGGCCCCAGGGAGAGATGTCCCAGCTGCTGGTCGTGGCGCTGCAGGGCGCGAACCCGGGCGGCTACGAGGTCGTTCTCAAGGTCAAGGACGAGGTCTCGGGCCAGTCCCTGGAGGTCCGTGACCCGTTCGAGGTGGTATCCTAAGAGAGTCGTCGATGCGTCCGCTCACGTTCCTCGTCGCGCTGGCGGCCGCAGCGAGCGCGGCCGCCGAAGAGGCCCCCGCCCCCGTCCGCATCGAGCATCGCGCCCTCGAGTGCGTGTCGGCGGAAGCCTTCCCCCGAATCACGGCGAAGCTCACGCCGGCCGAGGACGTGACGCTGGCCTGGGTCTACTTCCGCGGGAAGCCGGACACGGGCTGGTATTCGGTGCGTCTGCGTCCCGACGACCAGGGCTACTCCGCGACGCTGCCGCGCCCGAAGTGGCTCAAGCGCTTCAGCTACTACATCGAGGTCTCGGACCGGCAGGCGGGCACGACGCGGGGCGAGGAGATCACGACCGAGGTCGAGAAGAACGACGCCGGCTGCGGCCAGCGTCTCGGCGACTCGGTCGGATCCGCCGAAGGCCTGATCATCGACAAGCCCGTGGGGGCGTCGCTCAAGTCTCCGCTGGTGCCGCGCGGCTTCAGCAGCCGCGGCACGATCGGCGGCGACGCCGGGATGGTCGAGCTGGCTCCCGGCCGCACGCGGCTCCTGACGGTCGGCATTCTCGGCGGTGCGGTCGCGGGGATCATGTCGCAGCTCAAGGGCGACACCGAGCCGTACTCGCCGAACGAGCCGCCTCCCAGCAACTTCCACATCTTCCTCCGCGACAGCTCTCCTCCGCCCGGCGGCGAGGTGTCGCTCTCGCAGCGGATGAGCATGGTCCTGGAGATCGCGGGGACGGCGTCCGAGAGCGAGCCGGTGCGCAACGTCCGCGTCGAGTTCATCGTCGAGCCCTTCACCTGCGCGTCGCTCTACGGTCCTGTGACGGGACCGCTCCCTCAGAGCGTGCGGATCGAGGGCTTCCTGGAGCGGTTCAACTTCCCCCCGGCGGAGTGCCGGCCGCCCTACACCACCCACAACGTGCGCGCGACCGTGCTCGGGGACGGGTATGCGCCGATCCGCAACGCGGCGCCGGTGGCGCTCGGCACCCACTACACCATCACGCCCTGATCGTTCCCACGCGCCTGGCGCCCGACAGTTCACGCCGGTGAACTCTCGTCGCGTGCGGTTCGTGGTTGACGGACCGCGAACCGCGACCTAGCTTCGCAGGAACGAGGGAGCCCATGCGACCCATGCTCGTGTCGGTGTTCTTGATCGTCGGCCTCGCGCCGGCCTCGCACGCCCAGAGGCTGCTCGAAGAGCAGCGCCGCGAGGAGGCCCGCCGGCACCATGCCGCCGGCGAAGAGCGGATGACCCGGGAGGCCTTCGAGGAAGCCGTGCGGGAGTTCCGCGCCGCGATCGCGCTCGACCCGACGCTGTTCCTGGCCCACTACGGGCTCGGGCAGGCCTGCATGGCGCTGAAGCGCTACCCCGAAGCGATCGAGGCCTACCGGGGCGCACGCGACACGATCCTCCGGCAGGCCAGCCTCGACCAGCACGCGCGCGCCGAACTCGACCGGCGCCGTCGCGACGAGATCCGCGAGCTCGAGGACTCCCTGCAGCACCTGCGCTCGGGGCACGTGAAGCAAGCATCACCGACGAGCGAGATGGCCCTCGAGGAGCGCATCCGCGTCCTGAAGGACGCCGACCGGGGAGCGCTCGAGAGCGCGCCGCGCGTGCCCGCGGAGCTGTCGCTGGCCCTCGGCAGCGCACACTACCGGCTGGGCCAGCTCGAGCCGGCGGAGCGCGAGTATCGCGCGGCCATCGCGGTCGAGCCCGGGCACGGCGGCGCCCACAACAACCTCGCCGTCGTCTGCATGATGACGGGCCGCCTGGAGGAGGCGCGCGACGAACTCGAGCGCGCCGAGAAGGCCGGCTTCCGCGTGAGCTCGGCCTTCAAGAAGGACCTGCAGGCGCGAATCAGCTCGCGGGCAAAGTGATTATTTCGGCGCGACCACCCATGATTCGCGAAGAGAAGTTCAAGTCTCTGTAACTGATTCATAGAGCTGAACTTAGATCCATCGTCCTGTAGCCCGATGCAGGGACTTGGACCGCCCTGCGAGAGCAGGCGGGAACCCTCTTCCCATCAGCCCATTGCGCGGCGGCGACAGAGCCCGACCATCGTGCCCGGGATCTCCTTTCTCCAACCTCTTGGTTCCGCGCGTTGGAGGGCGATCTGCGCAAGTTGTTGACGACACGGAGCGTCGGTGCTCCGGCTCGGAAGTTGCCAACTCTCACGTCAAAACCCCAGTCCGCCCGGAAGTGCTCCGAAGGCGGGCGGAACAATGAGGAGGCAACGTCTTGAACAAGATTCGAAGCCGGATCCTCTGCGGCGCCGTGGTGGCGCTCCTGGCGTGCGTGGGTCTCGGCCACGCGCAGGAAACCACCTCGGGCTCCATCGCGGGTGAGGTCGTCGACACGCAGGGCGGAGCGATGCCCGGCGCGACGGTGACCCTCACCTCCGACCAGGGCA
>DASSJI010000281.1:0-8870 GCA_035691285.1 Vicinamibacteria bacterium
CTCGGGGCCCGGCTTGGGAGTCGGGGGCCCCTGGGCGGCGGCCGCGCCGGCCGACGCCATCGACGCGCCGACGACCAGCGCCAGCGCCGCTCGCAAGATCGTCATCTTGACCTCCTTACGAAACATTCGATTCTTTTCCGGATGGAGCGGCCAGGGCAAGGCGCTCGACGGGCCGACTCGGCGGAGCTATCTTTCTCGAGTCAACCGGTCACCTGCAGGAGCGTCACGGGTCCACATGCAACAGTCCATCGCCCATGTCGCAGTGGTCGTCCGGGACTACGACGAGGCCCTTGCCTTCTATGTCGGCAAGCTCGGCTTTCGGGTCGTCGAAGACAAGGAACAGCCCGACCAGGCCAAGCGCTGGGTGGTGATCGCTCCCCCCGGTTCCACGGGCACCTCGCTCCTGCTCGCCCGCGCCTCCACGCCCGAGCAGGAGGCATTCATCGGCAACCAGGCGGGCGGACGCGTCTTCCTCTTCCTGAGAACGGACGACTTCTGGCGTGATTACGCGCGCATGGTCGCCGGTGGCGTCCGCTTCGTCCGCCCGCCACGCGAGGAGCCCTACGGCACCGTAGCCGTCTTCGAGGACCTCTATGGCAATCGCTGGGACCTCCTGCCGTACACGAACAACAGGTCCTAGAGCGTGACTCGGCCCTTCGGAGTCTGGAGCGTCGCCGCGAGGCGTGGCGCCGGGCCGCGGGTGACGCGGGCGGAGATCCCGGCGGCCGCAAGCTCCACCTCGACGGCGGCGGGATCGGGCGCCTCGAACGAGAGCGCGGTCAGCGTGCATCCCGCGGGCGAGTCGGAGGCGGGGTGGATCGTGCCCGCGTCCCACTGGATGAAGAAGGGGACGATCCCGGGGCGAGCGGCGATCGCCAGCGTGCGCCACGACAGCACGCGGCCGTCGGGGCGGACGCGCGAGCCCGGAGCCGGCGTGGCGTTGCGTGCGGCGGCCATGGCGTCGATGTCCGTGGCCGACGCCGCCCACATGAGCATGCGGGGCTCCGGGAAGTCCGCGAGGCCGTAGGCGTCCTTCGTGCCGGCCTGCTCCGGGTCCGGCGCGATCAGCTCGGCGTACTGGCGCGGGCCCAGCGAGAACAGGGCGTTGCGCGTGCCGCGGCCCGGATGGCTTCCGCCGATCGCCGGCCGGACGCCGGTCATGGCCTCGATGCCGGCGATTCCGCGCTCGAGATCGCGCGTCCCGATCACGATGTGGTCGACCGCGTCGCGGGCGGCGCGCAGCGCTGTGGCGGCGGCGCCTCGGCGAGCGAACGCGAGGCCCCCGAGGACGCACAGGACTTCACGGCGTTGGAGAGAGCGCATGCGACAACATAGCACGCGCGATAGAATCGCCGGGCTTGGCGAACGCCGTTCCCGTCAGGAGGCTCCCCTTGAACAAGCTGCCCGCCGCTCTCCTTGCGCTGGCCCTCGCCGCGAGCGCTCACGCGGGGGGCTTCGATCCGGACCGCCTGGCGGGTCTCAAGGCGCGCTCGATCGGCCCGGCCGGAATGAGCGGCCGCGTCGCCGCGATTGCCGCCGTCGAGTCCGACCCGGACGTCGTCTACGCGGGCGCCGCCACCGGCGGTCTGTGGCGCTCCAGGAACGGCGGGCTGACCTGGGAGCCGCTCTTCGACGACCAGCCGGTCCACTCGGTCGGCGCCGTGGCCGTCTTCCAGCCGAACCCGAGCATCGTCTGGGTCGGCACGGGCGAGGCGAACACGCGCAACAGCGTCTCGGTGGGCGACGGCGTCTACAAGTCGATGGACGCCGGCAAGACCTGGAAGCACGTCGGCCTGGCGAGGAGCGAGCGCATCCATCGCATTCACCTGCATCCCGCGGACCCCGACGTGGCCTGGGCGTGCGCGACCGGGCCGGAGTGGGGCGAAGGCTCTGAGCGGGGCGTGTTCCGCACGGACGACGGGGGAGCGACCTGGAAGAAGCAGCTCTTCGTGAACGAGAAGACGGGCTGCGGCGACCTGGCGATGGAACCGGGGAACCCGCAGAAGCTGATCGCGGCGATGTGGGAGTTCCGGCGCTGGCCGTGGTTCTTCAAGTCGGGCGGCCCCGGATCCGGGCTCTACGTCAGCCACGACGGCGGCGCGAGCTGGCGCAAGCTCCAGGAGGAGGACGGGCTGCCGAAGGGCGAGCTGGGGCGTATCGGCGTGGCGATCGCGCCGTCGAACCCGAGCGTCGTCTATGCGCTGGTCGAGGCCGGGAAGAGCGCGCTCGTCCGCTCTGACGACGGGGCACGCACGTTCAAGACCGTCAACGACAAGCCCAGCGTCGCGCCGCGCCCCTTCTACTTCAACGACCTCCGCGTCGACCCCACGAACCCCAACCGCCTCTTCTCCATCGACTACAACCCGCGCGTCAGCGAGGACGGCGGGAAGACCTTCAAGCCCCTCCCGGGCGCGACCTGGGCGCTCATCCACGGCGACCACCACGCGATGTGGATCCACCCGAAGGACCCGCGCCTGATGTACGCCGGCAACGACGGCGGCGTCGCGGTGAGCCGGGACGGGGGCCGGAACTTCCACTTCGTGTCCAACCTGCCGCTCGCGCAGTACTACCACGTGGCCGTGGACCTGGAGCGTCCGTACAACGTGTACGGGGGCCTTCAGGACAACGGCTCCTGGCGCGGGCCGAGCGCGGTGTGGCAGCAGGGCGGGATCCGCAACTACCACTTCCTCGAGACGGGCGGCGGCGACGGCTTCGAGACGTTGCCGCACCCGAAGGACTCCCAGCAGGGCTACTCGCTGTGGCAGGGCGGGAACCTGATGCGCTTCAACCTGCGCACGGGGGAGCAGCGCCTGGTCAAGCCGGCGGAGGCGCCCGGCGGGCCGCGGCTGCGGTTCAACTGGAACGCCGCACTCGCCACCGACCCCTTCGAGCCGGACACCGTCTACCTGGGCAGCCAGTTCGTGCATCGGTCGAGGGACCGCGGCGAGACCTGGGAGACGATCAGCCCCGATCTCACCACCAACAACCCCGAGTGGCAGAAGCAGGACGAGAGCGGCGGCCTCACCCCGGACGTCACCGCCGCCGAGAACCACACCACCCTCGTGGCGATCGCGCCGAGCCCGGTCGCCAGGGACGTGATCTGGACCGCCTCCGACGACGGGCGCATCCACGTGACCCGCGACGGCGGCAGGAGCTGGGCCTCCATCGAGAAGAACGTCGCCGGCGTGCCCGCGAACACCTGGGTGCCGCACATCGAGCCCTCGCGCTTCGACGCCGCAGCGGCATTCGCGGTCTTCGACAACCACCGCCGGAGCGACTGGACGCCCTACGTGTACGTCACGACCGACTACGGGAAGACGTGGCGCAGCCTCGCCAGCCCGGAGCTCCGCGGCTACGCCCTCGCGATTCGCCAGGACGTCGTCAAGCCCGAGCTGCTCTTCCTCGGGACCGAGTTCGGCCTCTACGTCTCCGTGGACGCGGGGAAGAGCTGGACGCACCTCAGGAAGACGCTGCCGACGGCGTCCGTCATGGACCTCGTCGTGCACCCGCGCGAGCACGACCTCGTGATCGGCACTCACGGCCGCGCCCTCTACGTCCTGGACGACATCCGCCCGCTGCGGGCGCTGACCGCCGCCGCCCTCGACGCTCCGCTGACGCTGTTCGAGCCCGCCCCGGCCCAGCAATACTGGCAGCGCTCCGAAGAGGGCGGCTTCGGCTTCGGGGCCGGCGAGTTCCGCGGCCAGAACCGGCCCTACGGCGCGATCCTGACGTACACGTTGAACCAGCCCGGGCTGCCGATCCAGGACGAGGAGAAGGAGCGCGCGCGCAAGGAGAAGATGCGCGAGGAGGCCCGGAAGGCGGCCGCCGGCAAGGAGGAGAAGAAGGACGAGGGCGAGATGGAGGCGGAGGACAAGGAGCCGAAGGTCGACGTCGAGGTCAAGGATGCAGTGGGGGCGTCGGTCAGGCGCTTCAAGGGACCCGCGCGTCTCGGCGTGAACCGCGTCGTCTGGGACTTGAAGCGGGACGCGTTCAAGCAGTACCCGCGAGGGGACGAGCCCCGGGAAGAGGACGAGGAGGAGCCCGCCGGTCCCGAGGCGCCGCCGGGATCCTACGAGATCACGATCCGGTACGGGGACCACGAGGCGAAGACCCGCGTCGAGGTGCTGGCGGACCCTCGCTCGGGAAACACGCCGGCCGATTGGCAGCGGCGCTGGGAGGCCATCCTCAGAGCCGGCGCCGTGCGCGACGCGGCGGTGACCGCGGCGTGGCGAATCCGCAGGACTCGAGACGACGTGGGCATCGTCCAGCAGAAGGCCAGGGAGGCGGCCGAGGCCGCCGGCGAGAGGGACAAGAAGAAGCTGGCCGAACTGCCGCTCGTGAAGGACGGGGACGCCGTGAAGCAGGGGCTGACGGCGCTCGAGAAGGGGTTGTGGCAGGCGCCGGAAGCCAAGGGCCTGCTGCCGGACACCGATGTCGTCAGCCTGGTGGCGATGGCGAGCTCGCAGCTCCAATCCTCGTGGGAGCCGCCGAGCCCGACGCAGCTTCAGCATCTCGCCCGGGCCGAGGACAGGCTCGCCGCGTTCCAGAAGGACCTGGACGCGTTCTTCGCGAAGGACGTGGCCGAGTTCCGCGCGAAGGCCACCGCGGCCAGGCTGGGCCTGCTGCCCTGAGATCCCTCGATTGATCGAAGACGACGAGCGCTGGATCGAACCCGGTCTCGACGACCACCGTCCGCCCGGGCACGAGGAGGCCCTCGCGGCGTACCAGGCCGCCCTCGCCGTGGCTCCGCCGGGCGCCGAAGCGTGGGTGAGCCTGGGCAGGCGCCTCGTCTCCTTCCGGCTGCTCAACGAAGCGCTGGACAGCCTCGGCCGCGCCGTCGCCATCGCGCCCCGTCACGCCCGGGCCTGGCTGCTGCGGGCCTCCGTGCTGGCCGAGCTGGGCCGCCACGTGGAGGCCGTCGAGTGCTGCGATCGGTGCCTGGAGAACGAGCCACAGTCGCTCAGCGCGTGGCACGGCCGGGCCAGCTCGCTCCTGGCCCTGGAGCGTTACGAGGAGGCCCTCGTCTGCGCGAGCGAAGCCATCATGTTGCGCCCTCGCTTCGACCACGCCTGGTGCTGCAAGGGCGATTGCCTGCGCTGCCTCGGCCGACCGGCCGATGCCGTGGCGGCGTACGACGAGGCGCTGAGGCTGACGCCGGGCCATGCCGCCGCCCTCAACAACCGGGGGCTCGCCTTGCAGGAGCTGGGCCGGCTCGACGAGGCCATCGATTGCTTCGACCGGCTCCTGGCCGCGGAGCCCGAGGACCTGGTCGCCGCCTTCAACCGGGCGGCGTGCACCGAGGCCCTCGGCGACGCTGACGGCGCCCTCGCCTCCTACCTGAGGCTCCTGCGGCGGACGGGGCCGCGCCACGAGGCCCTCGCCGCGAAAGCCCGCCGGCGCATCGAGGCCCTGCGGTCGGCGCGGCCCGCGTCGCGCGACGCACCGCGGGCCGAATAGAATCCCGGCCAAGGGGAGGCCGAATGAGAGTTGCATGGGTCCTGGCGCTGTTCCTCGCGGCTCCCGGCGCGCGGCCGGGCGTCGGCGACGTGGCTCCGGACTTCGCCCTGCCGGGGTCGGCGGGAAAGCCGGTGAGCCTCGCGGAGCTCCGGGGCAAGCAGACCGTGGTGCTCGCCTTCTTCCCGAAGGCGTTCACGGGCGGTTGAACGCGCGAGATGTCGGCGTTCCGGGATCGTCATTCCGAGTTCGCCGGCGCGGGCGCTCAGGTGCTGGGCGTCTCGATGGACACCTTGGAGACGCAGACGAAGTTCGCGGAGAGCTTGAAGACGCCGTTTCCGCTGCTCTCCGATCCCGACGGGGCGGTCGCGAAGGCGTACGGCGTGTGGAACGCCGAGGGCTACGCGAGCCGCGTGACCTTCGTGATCGGCAAGGACGGCAAGGTCGAAGCGGTCTTCGAGGGCAAGGACGCCCTCGACCCGGCCGGCGCCCTGGCCGCGTGCGCCGGCAAGAGGAATTGAAGCGGGGCGTGGCGCAGCTTGAGGTCGCCGCCGACTCGTGAACCGACTCCGGGCAGCGCTGCCGCAAGCCGGCGTTCTCGCGCTTCCCGACCGAGGGGAAGCGCGAGGACGTTCCGGAGCTTCTGTACAGCCGCTTCCCGCCCCCTGGGGGGCGGGATAGGGCGGGGGGCTTGAAAGAAGATGCGAGACATCCACGCCGTCGCGGCGGACCTGGGGCTGGGCCCCGAGGACATCCAGCCTTGGGGGAGCGGCGCCGCGAAGGTCTCTTCCGAGGTCGCCTTTCGCCCCGAACCGGGGCAGGCGCGCCTCGTGCTCGTGTCCGCGATCAGCCCCACGCCCGCAGGCGAGGGCAAGACCACGTGCACGATCGGCCTGACCCAGGCCGCCCGAAGGATCGGCGCGAACGCCGTGTGCGCGCTGCGCGAGCCGTCGCTCGGACCGGTGTTCGGCCAGAAGGGAGGCGGCACGGGCGGCGGCCGATCGAAGCTCGAGCCCTCGGCGCGCATCAACCTCCACTTCACGGGGGACCTGCACGCCGTGACCGCGGCGCACAACCTCCTCGCCGCGCTCGTCGACAACCACATCTACTTCCGGACCCCGGCCGGGGCGGATGGACGCGAGCTGGACCACCGGCAGGTCACGCTGCGCCGCGCCCTCGACATGAACGATCGCTTCCTGCGCCGGACGGTCATCGGCCTCGGCGGCAAGGCGATGGGCGTGCCCCGGGAGGACGGCTTCGACATCACCGCGGCCAGCGAGGTGATGGCCATCCTGTGTCTTTCCCGCGACTACTCCGACCTGAAGCAGCGCCTCGGCAACATCCTGGTGGGGTTCTCCGGGGACGGCGCGCCGGTCTTCGCCAAGGACCTCGGCGCCCAGGGCGCGATGGCGGCGCTGCTGCGCGACGCGCTGCTGCCGAACCTCGTCCAGACGACCGAGGGCGCGCCGGCCTTCGTCCACGGCGGGCCGTTCGGCAACATCGCCCATGGCTGCAACAGCATCGTCGCCACCCTGCTCGCGACGCGGCGCGCCGAGGTGGTCTTCACGGAAGCCGGCTTCGGCTTCGACCTCGGCGCCGAGAAGTTCCTCGACATCAAGTGCCGGGCGGCGGGCATCTGGCCCCACGCCGCCGTGCTGGTGGCGACGCTGCGCGCCTTGAAGTTCCACGGCGGCGTGCCCGCCGCCGAGTCCGGCGCCGAGAACGCCAAGGCCCTGGCCCGTGGCATGGAGAACCTCGAGAAGCACCTGGAGAGCGTCGAGGTGTTCGGCCTGCATCCGATCGTGGCGCTCAACGTCCGCGCGGGGGACACGGAGGCCGAGCTGCGCTACGTCCTGGACCGGCTGAGGCAGGACGGGGTCGAGGCCGGCCTGGCCGACGTGTACGCGCGGGGCGGCGAGGGTGGCGCGGAGCTCGCGGAGAAGATCGTGGCGCGGGCGCGCGAGGCGAAGCCGGTGCCGCGCCATGTCTACGCGCTGGCCGACCCGCCCATGGAGAAGATACGGAAGATCGCCCGGGCCATCTACGGCGCTGCCGAGGTCGACTTCACCGTCGCCGCGAAGGGCCAGCTCGAGCGGGCGGTGCGGCTGGGGTTCGGAGAGGCGCCGATCTGCATGGCCAAGACGCACCTGTCGCTCTCCGACGACCAGAAGCTCGTCGGCCGGCCTCGGGACTTCGAGATGACGGTGCGCGAGGTGCGGCTCGCCGCCGGCGCCGGCTTCATCGTGCCCCTGACGGGCGAGATCCTCACGATGCCCGGACTGCCCAAGCGGCCCCACGCCCAGGACATCGACCTGACGCCCCAGGGCGAGATCCTGGGGGTGGAGTAGGCGCGGGCCGGCGTGGCGGCTCGGCTGGGGGTCGCCGCGATCGCGCTCCTCGCCGCCGTTCCGCTCTGGACCACGCCGGCCGTGCCCACCCAGGACGGCCCCAGTCACGTCTACAACGCCTGGGTGATCGCCAACCTCGGCGACACCGGCCTCGGCCTCGCGCGCCACTTCCAGCTCGTACCCTGGACGCCGAACTGGGGTGGAGTGGGCCCGCTGGTTCCCCTCGTGGCGATCGCGCCTCCGCTCCTGGCCGAGAAGCTGTTCCTCTCCGTGCTCGTCCTCGCCCTGGTCGCTGGCGCCGCGTGCCTCGTCGGGCGCTGCGGCGGCGACGCGCCGCTCGCGGCCGCCCTCGCTGGCATGCAGGCCCACGGGCTGCTGTTCGCCATGGGCTTCACGGGATACCTCGTGGGCCTGGCCGCAGGCTTCTTTCTCGCCGCGGCAGCCGCGAAGCTGCACCATGCGAACGAAGCGGCACCCGCCACGGCCCGGCTGCTCTGGACGGCCGCCGCCTTCTCCGCGCTCTTCATGATGCACATGGCCGCCGCGGTCATCGCCGGCGTGCTCTGGCTCCTCGTCGTGGCCGGCCCCGTCCTGCTCGCGGGCCGCCTCTCCCGCCCGGCTCTCCGACGCTCGGCCCCGGTCCTCGTGCTCTCGCCTCTCTTGGCGCTCCAGGCTTCCAAGAGCGTTCCAGTCTCCTACCGCGCGGATCCTCGGAGCGGGTGGGATCGCCTCGCCGAACTGGCCCTGGGCGCCCACTGGCAGTCCTACGCAGCGGAGGATCGCGTGCTGGGCTTCGCAACCACGGCCCTCGTCGTGGCGCTCCTGGTGATGCGCTTGCGGCTCGGGTCCCGGGCGCCTGCCCAGGCCCGTGCCCTGGCCCTGGGCGGCCTCGGCGCTCTCGGCGGCTACCTGGTCCTTCCGTGGTCGAGCGGGGGCGGGGCCCTGGTTCCCGAGCGTCTGGTACCCCTCGTCCTGCTGCTCCCGCTGGCCTGGGCGACCTCGGGCAGCGCCCCGGGGCTCCGGCACGCGCGCCGGGCCGCGTGCGCGCTGCTGTGCGTGGCCTTGGTT
>DASSJI010000282.1:0-16828 GCA_035691285.1 Vicinamibacteria bacterium
GACAGCATCGCGCAAGCGGATCCACCGCTTACACGGACAGGAACAACTGACAATCCCGCCCGCGACACGCTGGCGTCAATGGATCAAATGCTCTAGTCCACGCCCACGTTCACACCGCTCGTCGCGCGCGTGCTGTCGCCGGGGAGTTACGTATGCTAGCATACGTCATATGAAGCGGACCACGGTCTTTCTCGACGAGCAGCTCGAGAGCGAGCTCAGGGCGCTCGCGCGCCGCAAGCGCCGGCCGGTCGCGGCCGAGGTCCGCGACGCCCTTGCGAGGCACGTCGCGGAGCAGAGCGCGCCGCCGCCCCTGAGCTTCCTCGGCGCCTTCCGGAGCGGGCGGCGCGACACCGCCGAGCGTCACGAGGAGCTGCTCTTCAAGCGGCTGGGTAAGGGCCAGCGCCGAGCGCGTTGATGCCGCTGCTTCTCGACACGGGGGTCGTCTACGCCCTGGCCGACGCCGACGACGAGTGGCACGCCCGCTGCCGGGACTACGTCAGCCGGCTCCGGGACAGCCTGCTGGTTCCCGTGACGGTGCTCCCGGAGGTCGCCTACCTGATCCGCGAGCGGCTCGGCGCTCGCGCGGAGCGCGTGTTCGTCTCGGCGCTCGCGCGCGGCGAGCTGGGCGTCCAGAACCTCGTGCCGGCCGACGTGGATCGCTGCTCCGAGCTTCTCGAGAGATACCCGGAGATCGGATTCGTCGATGCGACGGTCGTGGCCGTCGCCGAGCGGCTCAAGCTCCGGAGGCTC
This sequence comes from Vicinamibacteria bacterium, assembly GCA_035691285.1. Lineage (GTDB taxonomy): Bacteria > Acidobacteriota > Vicinamibacteria > Fen-336 > Fen-336 > DATFEN01. Next base: position 751 of record DASSJI010000282.1, read on the forward strand.
GCGACGACCGACAGGCGTCACTTCGCGGCGATCCACCCGGCCCACGCTCCGGCCTTCGATCTGGTGCCGTGACGGCCACGCTGACCCTGGGCTCCAGAAGTCTGCTAAATTGCCCCGTGGCATGGAGTTCGTGTGCAGGGTCGGGACGCCCGCCGGGGAGGTTGTGGAGCGCACGTTCACGGCCCCGGACGAGGCGGCGCTGCGCATGGAGCTGGAGCAGCAGGGGCTCTATCTGTTCGCCGTCCGCCGTGGGTTCGGCCTCGGCGACCTGACGTTCCGGGAGCGCCGGGTCCGCAGCGACCTGCTGCTCGTCTTCTGCCAGGAGCTGGCCGCCCTGCTCAAGGCCGGCCTGCCCCTCTACCAGTCCCTCGACGTCATGCTCGAGCGCCAGCGTGATCCACTGTTCCGCCGCTCCCTGCAGAACGTCCGCGAGCGCGTCAAGTCCGGCACCTCGCTCTCCGACGCCTTCGAGGCCGAAGGCGCCCTCTATCCGCCCATCCTCTCGGCCTCCCTCGTGGCCGGCGAACGCAGCGGCGCCCTCGAGTCGGTGCTGCGGCGCTTCGTCCAGTACCTGCGCCTGAACCAGGCCCTGAAGCGCAAGGCCATCGCGGCGTCGGTCTACCCGATCCTGCTGTTCGCGATGATGGGGGCGCTCGTCGCGATCCTGCTCGTGTACGTGATCCCGAGGTTCGAGAGCTTCTACGAGGGGCTCAACGCGGCCCTGCCCCTGCCCACGCGCGTCCTGATCGCCGTCGGCACCGGCATCGCCGACAACCTGGTGTTCCTGCTGCTGGGGCTCCTGGCCGCCGTCATCGCGGGCATGCTGTGGATCCGCCGGGCGGGGAGCGCGCCGCTCCTCGACCACGCGCTGCTGCGCCTGCCCCACCTCGGCCCGTTGATGCGCATGTACGCGACGAGCCAGCTCGCCCGCACCCTCTCCACGCTCCTCCAGGGCGGCCTGCCCCTGCTCAACGCCATGGAGGTCGCCGCGTCGTCCGTGGGCAATCGCGCCATGGCGGCGGCGCTCACCGATGCGACGCCGCTGATCCGCGAGGGCAAGAGCCTGACGGCGGCCCTCGAGTCCACGCGCCTGCTCGACAACCTGGCCCTGGAGATGGTCAAGGTGGGCGAGCAGACGGGCGCCTTGGCGGACATGCTGACGTCGCTCGCCGAGTTCATCGACGAGGAGCTCGAAACGCGGCTCCAGACGCTGCTGACCCTGGTGGAGCCCCTGCTGCTCATCGTGATGGCCGTGATCGTGGCCTCGATGCTGATCGCGTTCTACCTGCCGCTGTTCGAAGCGATCTCCGCCGTCCAGAGGACCTACTGATGGGGCCCGAGGCGCTCCTGGCTCCGCCCGACGAGGACGAGAAGGCCCGGGCCCTGGCCGTCCGCCACGGCCTCGAGTTCGTGGACGTCGGCAGCTTCGCGCCGGACCCGGAGATCCTGCAGTCGGTCCCCGTCGAGCTGATGTTCCGCTACAACTTCCTCCCCTACAGGCGGGAGGCCGGCCGGCTCGTGCTGGTGATGGCCGACCCCACCGACCTGCCGGTGGTGGACGAGCTCTCGCTCCTGCTCCAGACCCCCGTGCAGCCCGCGGTCGGCACGCCGTCGGCGATCCTCGAGGCGCTGAAGCGCGGGCAGGGCACGCAGCGCGTGCTCGAGGAGGCCAGCGAGTCCTTCAAGATCCAGCTCGTCCGCGAGGAGGACAACGGCGAAGAGGTCCTGTCCATCGACAAGATCCAGCAGGACCTCTCGCCGATCATCAGGCTCGTGGACTCGACGGTGTTCGACGCCCTCAACCGGCGCGCCTCGGACATCCACATCGAGACCCGCGACGACGCCGTCGTGATCAAGTACCGCATCGACGGCGTGCTGCAGCCGGCCATGAAGCCGATCGCGAAGGAGCACCACTCGACCATCATCAGCCGCATCAAGGTCATGGCCGAGCTGGACATCGCCGAGAAGCGGGTGCCCCAGGACGGGCGCTTCCGGGTGCGGATCCGCGGGCGCTCCGTGGACTTCCGCGTGTCGATCATGCCCAGCGTCCACGGCGAGGACGCCGTGATCCGCATCCTCGACAAGGAGAGCCTGAGCCAGCAGTTCGCCACGCTGCGCCTCGACGTGCTGGGCTTCGAGGACAAGGAGCTCGTGCGCTTCCGGCGCTTCATCCGCGAGCCCTACGGGATGGTCCTCGTCACCGGCCCCACCGGCTCGGGCAAGACGACGACGCTCTACGCGGCGGTCTCGGAGATCAAGACCGAGGAGGACAAGATCATCACCATCGAGGACCCGGTCGAGTACCAGCTCAAGGGCGTCACGCAGATCCCGGTCAACGAGAAGAAGGGCCTGACCTTCGCCCGGGGCCTGCGCTCCATCCTCCGCCACGACCCCGACAAGATCATGGTGGGGGAGATCCGCGACGCCGAGACGGCCGACATCGCGATCCAGTCGGCCCTCACCGGCCACCTCGTCTTCACCACCGTCCACGCCAACAACGTGATCGACGTCCTGGGCCGCTTCCTGAACATGAGGATCGAGCCCTACAACTTCGTGTCCGCCCTCAACTGCGTCCAGGCCCAGCGCCTGGTCCGGACGATCTGCGGCCACTGCAAGCGGAAGATGAAGGCCTCGCAGGAGCTGCTCGTCGAATCGGGCCTCGACCCCAAGCAGTACCGTGACGTGCCGTTCTACGAGGGCGCCGGCTGCCTGGAGTGCGGCGGCACCGGCTACAAGGGGCGCACGGCGATCTGCGAGCTGCTCGACGTCACCGACACGGTCCGCGAGCTGATCCTCGCGAAGCGCTCCTCGGCGGAGATCAAGAAGGCCGCCAAGGACGAGGGCATGGTGTTCCTGCGCGAGTCGGCGCTGCAGAAGGCGCTCCTGGGCAAGACCACGCTCTACGAGATCAACAAGGTGACCTTCGTGGAGGTGACGTGAGGCATCTCCTGCGCCGCCTCTTCGTCGATCCCGAGCCGCCGAGGGTCGCCGTCGAGGTGCGGCCACGGGCCATCGGCGTCGTGCGCGTGTCGCAGGACGGAGGCCGGCGCGGGCTGGCGGCGGCCGCCTCGATGGACCTCGCGGAAGGCGCCTTGCGGCTGTCCGCGATCGAGAGCAACGTGGCCGACGAGGCCGCGCTCCGGGCGACGCTGCGCTCCGCGTGCGAGCGGGCCGGGGTGCCCGGCGGCACGCCCGTGGCTCTCGTCCTGCCCGACCCTGTCGCGCGCATCACCCTGCTCCCCGCGTCGGAGGTGAGGGCGCGGGGCGAGGCCGAAGCCCAGGACCTGATCCGCTTCCGGCTCAAGAAGACGCTGCCCTTCGACGCCCGCGAGGCGCGTGTGGCGCTCCGTCGCGAAGGCGAGTCGGTGCTGGTGGTCGCCGCCGCCCCGGCGGTGCTCGATCCCTACGAGAACGCGTGCCTGGCCTGCGGCCTCACGCCCGGCATCGTCGAGCTCGCGGGCCTCGCGCTCCTCGACGCGGTGCGGGCCTCGCGCCCGCCGGGCGATCGCCTCGTCGTGGCCTGGGACCACGGTTACGCGTCGCTCCTGCTGACGGTCGCCGGCGCGCCGGCCCTGGCCCGCACCCTGACGGGCCCCGCGGCCGAGTCTCCCGACGAGCTCCTGCGCGAGATCCAGAGCACGCTCATCTACTACGCCGAGCGCCTCGGCGGCGCCGGTCTCCAGGGCGTGACGCTGCGCGCGGCCGGGCCCAGGCCCGATGCGCAACCCTGGCTGGCGGGCGCCCTGGGCCTGCCGGTCGAAGCGGTGGACGTGTGGGGGCACGGGGACGCGCGGGAGGCCAGACTTCCGGCCCAGGAGCTCGCCGGCGCCGCCGCCAGCCTTCTGCGGAGGGTGGCGTGAGCGCGCCGCTCAACCTGGCCCGCCGTCCCTTCCGCAACGAGCGCCTGCCCGGCCTCGCCTTCGCCCTGGCCCTGGCGGTCCTCGTCGCGATGACGGTTCGCCAGGCGATGGTCATCGTGGAGCTGCTCCCGTCGCGCACGAAGGCGCGCTCCGCGGAGAGCGCCGCGCTCGAGAAGGAGGCGGCCGACCTGCGCCGGACGGCGGCGACCCTGCGGGGCCCGGCTCCCGACAAGGCCGCGCTCGCCCGGTGGACGGCCGTCAAGGAGCTCGTCGACCGGCGCGCCTTCCGCTGGACGGACCTGCTCTTCCGCCTCGAAGGCGTGCTGCCCAAGGGGGTGCGGCTCAAGGCCATCGCCCCGCGCTGGGAGAGGGCGGGCATGCGCCTGACGCTGACGGCCGTGGCGCGCACGCCGCTCGAGGGCTTCGAGCTCGTGCAGGCCCTGGAGGCGTTGCCCGACTTCGAAGACGTGCTCCCGACCAGCAAGCAGCCGCAGGAGGGCGCCTACGAGTTCGCGTACGAGATGCGCTACCTGCCCCGGGAGGCGCGATGATCGACGCCGCGACGCGCACGCGCCTGCGCCGCCCCGCCGTCGTGCTGCTGGCGCTCAACGCCGCGGCGTTCGTGGCCTTCACCTTCCCGCGCGCGCTCCAGGCCCGCAACGTCGCCCACCGGGTCGCGGCGCTCCGGGCCGAGGTCGAGCGGGAGCGGGCGCAGGTCCAGGCCCTGAGGGAGAGGGCGGACACGATCGCCCGGAACGGCCGCGACAGCGAGCGGCTCTTCGGGGAGTTCCTGAAGCCGCGCAACGTGGCGCTCCTGCCGGCCATCGAGGAGATCCACGCCGCGGCGGAGGCGGAGGGCATCGAGCTGGGCAGCGAGACGTTCGCTCCCGCGCAGGCGGAAGGCGGCCGCCCCGCCTCGGTCCGCGTGGAGATGCCGGTGAAGGGCAGCTACAGGCAGATCGTCGGCTTCTTGGCCCGCCTCGAGCGCTCCAGGCACTTCCTCGTGGTCGAGGGGCTCACCCTCGGCGCATCGGAGCCCGGCGAGGCGAGCCTGGGCGTGACCATCTCTGCCTACTTCCGCGACGCGCGGCCGGAGGACGCCGGTGCGTAGGGAGAGGGGCTACACCTACCTGGAGCTCGTGGCCACCGCCGGGATGCTGCTGATCCTGGCGTCGGCGATCCTGCCCCTGGGGCGCGTCACGGTGAAGCGCGCGAGGGAGATCGAGCTGCGGCGCGCCCTGCGCGAGATCCGGACCGCGATCGACCGCTACAAGGTGGCGGTGGACGCGGGCCAGATCGGCGGCAGCGACGTGAAGCTGGGCAGCGAGGGATACCCGCCCAGCCTCGAGACGCTGGTCAAGGGCGTGAACCAGGTCGGGCGCGTGGATCACAAGCTCAAGTTCCTGAGGCGGGTGCCCCAGGATCCCATCACGGGTTCGACCGAGTGGGGGATGCGCTGCTACCAGGACGACCCGGACGAGACCTCCTGGTGCGGCCAGAACGTGTGGGACGTCTTCTCGCAGAGCGAGGGGACGGCCCTCGACGGCACCAAGTACAAGGAGTGGTAAAAGAGAGCGTGCGCGAGCGTGGCTTCACCCTGATCGAGCTGATCACGGTCGTCGCGATCGTGGGCATCCTGGCCGCCATCGCGCTGCCCAACTACCGTGTCGCGATCATCCAGGCCAAGGAGGCCGTGCTCCGCGAGGACCTGTTCCGCTTCCGCGACACGATCGACCAGTACTACGCCGACAAGGGCAAGTACCCCGAGACGCTGGAGGCGCTGGTGACGGACGGCTACCTGCGCGGCATCCCGCCGGATCCCATGACCCAGGCTCCCGATTGGACGGTCGTGCCCGCCGATCCCGACCCCGAGAATCCGACCATGGATCCGGGCGTCTACGACGTGAGGAGCAGCTCGCCTCTCGTCTCGATGGCGGGAACGCCCTACAGCGAATGGTGAGGCTCCAGGAGCCGGCGGCCGTCGCGCTGGGCGCGCTCCTCGCGATCGCGCTGTTCGCATGGGTGCGGACCGACGAGACGGCGGGCGTGGCGCCCCCTGGCGGAACCCCGGCCACTGCCGCGCGGGGCGTCGGCGAGCTGCCGCGCATCGACCTCGCGCGCCTCGAGGCGGAGCGGACTCCGCCAGCCGCCGGGACCCGGGACGTGTTCGACTTCGGCGGGCCGGCGCCGGCGCCACGCGCCGAGGAGGCCGCGGGCGAGCTGCCTGCGCCCGTCGCCACGCCGCCGCCCCTGGCGGAGCCCACGCCGACACCCGTCCCGGCCCTGAGCGTGCGCTTCATCGGCGCGGTCGAGAAACAGGGCGCCAAGGTGGCGGTCCTCATGACCGACAAGAAGGAGATCCTCACCGGCCAGGCCGGCGAGGTCGTGGCGAACCGGCTCCGCATCGTGCGCATCGGCCTCGAATCGGTGGACGTCCAGGACGTGAACGGCGGCGCCCCGCGGCGGCTGCCCCTGAGGGCCAACTGAATGAGCCTCGACCGGAGGTGCGCGACTTTCGCCGTCGCGCTCGCGCTGCTCCTGAGCGCGGGCTGCGCCGCCTCGAACGCCTACCGGAAGGGCAAGAGCGAGGCCAAGAAGGGCAACTGGGACCTGGCGGTGGCCCGGTTCACGAAGGCCCTCGCCGACGATCCCGACAACATCAGCTACAAGATCGCCCTCGAGAACGCACGCATCCAGGCGAGCCGGCAGCACGTCGACGACGCCCGCAAGCACGAGCAGGCCCAGGACCTCGACCGCGCCGCCGAGGAGCTGCAGATCGCGGCCAACTACGATCCGAGCAACAAGGCCGCGAACGAGGAGCTCCTGATGGTGCGCGAGAAGATCCGCGTGCGCGACGAGGAGCGGGCGAAGCGGAGCGGCTACGAGGCGACGAAGGCGCGCGCCGCGGCGGCGCGCGTGCCGCTGCCGGTGCTCTCGCCGCGCAGCCAGGCGCCGATCTCCCTGAAGTTCGCCGACCAGAGCCTCCAGAAGATCCTCGAGTCCCTGGGCAAGCTGGCCGGCGTCAACGTCGTGTTCGACACCGACTACCGGGACAAGCGCGCCTCGGTGGATCTCACGGGCGTCACGTTCGAGGAGGCCCTGAACCAGATCACCTTCGCGAACCGTCTCTTCTACAAGGTGCTGGACCAGAACACCGTGGTCGTCGCCGCCGAGCAGGCGGCGAAGCGCAAGACCTACGACGAGAACCTGGTGCGGACGTTCTATCTCCAGTACGCGGAGGTCAACGAGACGCTCCAGCTCATCAAGTCCCTGGCCGGGCTCCAGAAGTCCGCCGGCAACGTGCCGCTGGGAGCGATCACCGTGATGGGCACGCCCGACGAGCTGGCGGTCGCCGAGCGCATCATCGAGCTGAACGACAAGCCCCGGGGCGAGGTGATGGTCGAGGTCAACATCTTCGAGGTGAACCGCAACAAGCTCAAGGAGTACGGGATCAAGCTCTCGAACTACACCGCCGGCGTGACCTTCTCGCCGACGGGGGCCGAGGACGAGACGGCCCTGGGCCTGACCAGGGTTCGCGCCCACATGCTCTCCTCGCTGAACCTCGCCGACTTCGTCGTGAACATTCCGTCCAGCCTGCTGGCGCGCTTCTTCCAGAGCGAGGGGAGCGTGAAGATCGTGGCCTCGCCGCGGCTCCGCGCCGCGGAGGGGAAGAAGACGAGCCTCAAGGTCGGCGAGGAGGTCCCGATCCCGATCACGACGTTCACGGCCGCCGCACAGGGCGGAACCGGCACCTTCCTCCCTGCCACCTCGTTCCAGTACCGCAACGTCGGAGTGAACCTGGAGCTGACGCCGAAGGTCAACGTGTCCGGGGACGTCTTCCTCGAGCTGCAGGCCGAGTTCAGCCAGATCGGGGACAGGGTGAACGTCGGCAGCGCGGACAACCCGCTGCTGGTTCCCACCTTCTTCACCCGCAACGTGACCGGCGTCCTGCGCCTCCACGAGGGCGAGACCAGCCTGATCGGAGGGCTGCTCCAGAGCCGCGAGACGAAGGACGTGGAGGGCGCTATCGGGCTGGCGAGCGTCCCGATCCTGAACAAGCTGTTCTCGGGCCATGTCGACCAGTCCCGCGAGACCGAGGTCATCATCTCCCTGACGCCGCACCTGCTGCGGGCGCCGAGGGTCTCCGAGGCGGACCTGCAGGCGCTCTACATCGGCACCAAGGAGATCACCCGTGTGCCGAGCGTGCGGCCGTCGTTGTTCGGGGAGGGCGAGACGCCGGCGGAACCCGAGCCCTCGTCCCAGCCACAGCCGTCGCCCGCGCCCGAGTCGTCCCCTCCTCCCCAGCCGGAGGCGCCCCGCGCTCCTCGCGCCCCCGCGGCGGGCCAGGCCCGCCTCGTGTGGAGTCCGGCGGAGGCTCGCCTCCGGGCCGGGGAGACCGCGACCCTTTCTGTCGTGCTCGTCGGCGCACGCAACGTCGGCGGGATCGAGATGCAGCTCGCCTACGACGCGGCGATCGCCGAGATCGTCGCCGCCGACCCGGGCACGCTGCTGACGCTCGACGGCGCCGCCATCGGCAGCGAGCGGCAGCTCGATCCCGGCCGGGCGACGTTCCGCTTCACCCGGCCGCAGCCGGCGACGGGCTCTGGAGCGGTGGCGCTGCTGCGCGTCAAGGGCCTGCGGGCCGGCACCGCGCAGATCGCCGTCGAGTCCGTCAGCGTCGTGGGCGCGGCGGATCCGCCGGCGCCGCCGGCGCCGGCCCAAGTGGTGGTGGAGCCATGAAGCGCACTCGCATCGTCCTCTGCAGCCTCGCGCTCGCGCAGGTCGTCTGCCACCAGGCGATCCTGACCGCGCCGACCGGCTCGACCATCACGCTCATCGCGAACCCCACGTTCATCGCTGCCAACGGCGAGGTCGCGGTCATCTCGGCCCTGGTGATCGAGCCGGCGGGAACGCCGGTGCCGGACGGGACCGTCGTGCAGTTCTTCACCACCCTGGGCCGCATCGACGAGCAGGGAAAGACGAACGACGGCGTGGCGCGTGTGAACCTCGTGTCCGATACCCGATCGGGCTCCGCCGACGTCACCGCGGCCTCGGGGCCGAGCACGGCCACGACCACGTTGACGATCGGCAGCGGCCGGCCGTCCCGGGTGTTCGTGACGGCGGACCCGAACCGGATCCTCGACACGGATCCACGCCACAGCCGCATCGTGGCCACGGTCTACGACGAGAACGGCAACCCGGTCTGGAACGTGCCGGTCATCTTCACCGTGGACGGAACGCCTTCCACGGAGTTCATGCGCGGCGGGGGGGCGCCCGCCTTCACCAACACCAGCGGAGAGGCGATCGACTTCCTCGAGACGCGCCACCAGAAGAAGGCCCCGCCCAAGACGGTCACCGTCCGGGCGACGACGCCGACCGGCGTCGAGGGCACGGTCCAGGTGACGATCAACTGATGCGAGCCGCGCTCCTGGCCGCGGCGACCCTCGCGCTGGGGCTTCCGGCGCGGGCGGAGATCGCGTTGCTGGCCAACGGCTCGACACTGAAGGTCGAGGCGCACCGCGCCGAGGGCGAGCGGGCCGTGCTGGTGCTGCGGGGCGGCGGCGAGGTCGAGCTGCCCTTGGAGCAGCTCGTCGGGCTCGTCCCCGACGAGGTGGTCGAGGAGGTCGGTCCGGGCGGGGACGTGCGCGCCCTCGCCGAAGCGGCGGCGCAGCGGCACGGCCTGGACCCGGCGCTGGTCATGGCCGTCGTCCAGGTCGAGTCGGGCTTCCGCCCCGACGCGGTGTCCCCGAAGGGCGCTCGAGGCCTGATGCAGCTCATGCCGGCGACGGCCGCGCGCCTCGGGGTCGTCGACGTCCTTGACCCGGAGCAGAACCTCGACGGCGGCGCCCGCCACCTGGGCTTCCTCCTCACGCGCTACGGCGGAGACCTGAAGAGAGCCCTCGCCGCCTACAACGCCGGCGAGGGGGCCGTGGAGCGCCATCGCGGGGTGCCCCCGTACGACGAGACGCGGGCCTACGTGAAGAGCGTGCTGCGCCGCTACCGAAGCGGATCGTGACGATTCGTACCCGCGGCGGCGAGGCGGGCTATGCCATGGCCGCCCTGCTCGCCGCCGCCGCCGTGATGGTGATCGGCCTCGCGGCCGCCGCGCCGTCCTGGCGTTACGTCGTGCAGAACGACCGGGAGGAGGAGCTGCTCTTCCGCGGCGGCCAGATCGCCGACGGCATCCAGCGCTACCAGAAGCGGAACGGCGGCGCGCTGCCGCCGTCGCTGGACGTGCTCGTCAAGGGCCGGTTCCTGCGCAAGGCCTACAAGGACCCGATGACGAAGAAGGGGGAGTGGCGGCTCGTGCGCCAGGGCGAGGCCGTGGCGGCCGGCGCGCCGGTGCGCCCAGGGGCCTCCCCCTCTCCGCCGCCGACGACGCGCCCGACCGGGCCCGTGGGCGGCATGCAGGTCGTCGGCGGCTTCGTCGGCGTCGTGAGCACGAGCCCGGAGAAGAGCCTGCGCGTCTTCAACGGGCGGCAGAAGTACGACGAGTGGACCTTCGTCGCCGGCCAGGCGCGGATCGTGGGCCGCCGCCCCTCGGCGCCGGGCGTTCCCTCGCCGGGTGTCTCTCCGCCGCCGGCCACGACGCGACGGTCGCCCTAGCCGCTACTGGTCCGTCTCGACCTCGCCCGCGGGCTCGGGAACCGGGCTGGGCGGCGCCACGATCGTCGGCGGCGACGGGGCGGGAGGCGCGAACGGCGACACCGGGTAGTTCGGCGGCGTGAAGGCGGGCCGGTTGGTCGGGACCTGCGCCGGTGCTCCGGCGGCCGGACGGGCGCCGGACTGGGGCACGCGGGGCCTTCGCGCCGCCGCCTCGGCCTCCTCGTCGGCCGGCTGCTCCTCCTCGGCCTCCTCGGGCGCCGGCTCCTCGACGGCTTCCGGCGCCGCGGGGCGCATGGCAGGGGTCGCGTGGGTCGGTCCGGAAGGCGGCCGCGAGGCCGGGCTCGACGCCGTCAGCATCAGCAGCTCCGGGCGCGCGCCGGTCGCGTCGAGGCGCATCAGATGGTCCACGCCGAGCCCCTCGAGGATCATCAGGACGGCCTCGGCCGGGGTCCGACGCTCGAAGGCCACCACCACCCGGGCGCGCGGCGCGGCCGCTTCGTAGACGACCTTCATGCCGGTCCGCTCGGCGAGGCGATCGAGCACCTCGGAGGCCGGAGCGTCGGCGCGCACGCTCACCCTGCCGTCGGGCTCGACATGGACCTCCACGGCGGCGGCCGCCGGGAGCGGCAGGAACGCGAGGAGCGCGAGGCCCAAGCCCCTCATGCGGCGATTATGGTCCTACACGACGTAGAACGCCACCGACGGAGCGTGCCCGCCTAGTTCCTGCTCGGCGCCTCGGTCGCGCGCGGCGCCGCCGCCGCGAGGCGGGCGCTCGGCGGCTCGGGGACCGTCGCGAGCAGCGCCAAGGCCCTCGTCCGGGCCTCGGCGAAAGCCGGCGACTCCTCGGCCGAGAGCGGCTCGGCGGGCGGCGTCTGGATGCGCAGCGGGTTCACGTAGCGGCCGTCGCGCAGCATCCGGTAGTCGAGATGGGGCGCCGTGGCCAGACCGGTCGCCCCCACGCTGCCGATCCGCTGGCCCTGGACGACGCGCTGGCCGACGCGCACGTCGATGCGCGACAGGTGGCCGTAGAGCGTCTCGAAGCCGTTCGCGTGCCGCAGGCGCACCAGCTTGCCGAACCCGCCCGAGAAGCCCGCCTCCCGGACGACGCCGTCCGCCGACGCGCCCACCGGCGTGCCGGCCGGGGCCGCGTAGTCGACGCCGAAATGGGGTCGGACCACGTTGAGGATCGGATGCAGCCGGGCCGCAGAGAAGCGCGAGCTGATGCGCGTGAAGCGCAGCGGCGAGCGCAGGAACGCCTTGCGCAGCGGCGTCCCGTCGGGGGCGTAGTAGCCGGGGCCTCGGGCCGCGTCGAACCGCACGGCGCGCAGCACGCGCTCGCCGCGCACGAACTCGGCGGCGAGGATGCGCCCGTAGCGCGCGAAGCGGCCGTCCAGGTACAGCTTCTCCACCGCCACCCGGAACGAGTCGCCCCGCTGGATCTCCGTGTTGAAGTCCACGTCCCAGGCGAAGATGTCCGCGAGGTCGAGGGCGAGCTGGTCGTCCTCGCCGGCCTCCTCGATGGCCTCGAAGAGGCTCGAGGTGATCGCGCCCGCGGCCGTCTCGCTCCGCGTTTCGTACGTGCGCGTGAGCACCTCCGCCTCGAGGCCGGACCGGCCGCGCCGCACGCGAAGCGTGCGCAGCTCGTCGATGCCGTACGTGAAGGCGCGCACGAGGCCATCGGGCGTGAGCGCGAGGCCGAAGGGATGGCCGACCGAGAGCCGCGCGAGATCGTAGGCCGGCCGCGCGGTCTCGACGAGCTCGTGGACAGCCGCCGGTGTCAGGGAGCCCTGGAGCAGCCTGGCCAGGGTCTGGTTGCGGCCGATCGTGCCGGTCAGGAGCCGCCCGGGGGCCGGTGCGACGAACAGGCTCGCCGACGCTTGCATCGAGCGAGGCAGATCCGTGGGGAGCAGCAGGAGCGCGAACGCTCCCGTCGGGACGAGGATCTTGAGCCTCACGCGGGTCACCGCAGCGTACGGATTCCGGCCTCGAAGGTCAAGTCCTGTCTATGGTTTATCCGCGCCCGGGCTGAACCTCTAGTCGAGGGAGGCCGCGCCTGAGTCGCCCATCTCCACGGGGCGGTCCGGGAAGTAGCTCGACCATCTCCGCGAGACCAGCCGGGCCGTCTCGGGGTCTGCGAAGAGCTCTCTCGGGAAGCCTGGCTTGTAGCGCGCATCGATCAGTATCGGCGGCCGGAAGGAGACCTGGTTACGGACGATGGTCCGGGCGGCGGCGTGGATGTCCGCGCCGGGCTCGAAGCGTGTGAACGTCGTCCAGAGGAAGTTGATCGGGCTCTTCGCGGCCCGCAACGGCTCGTCGGTCAGGACGACGAGCGGCCACGCGGAGAACGCCGGCTCGCTCGCGAGTCGCCCGGCGGCTCCGGGCTCGACCGCGTAGCGCGGGCCGCCGACCACGAGGCAGCCGCCGCAGAAGACGCGAGCGTCCGTGACGCCGGCGGGAAGGGGAGCCGAGCCATGGAACTCGCGGGGCAGCTCGCGCACGGGGTCGCCCAGGCCGAGCCAGACGCCCTTCGATCCCTCGTTGACCGCCGGCCCCGTGTAGTCGAGGGTGTCCATCGAGGTGTTCGAGAACACGAACAGGTCGGTCTCGGGCCGGGTGCGGGCCAGGACGTGCTCGAGCGTCGTCCGGAAGTCGCGCAGGTCCACGGGTCGGTCCGTGACGAGGAGGAACTTGGTCAGCGAGAGCTGGCCCTCGCCGAGGATGCGGAACGCGCTGGCCATGGCTTCGCGGCGGTAGCGCTCGTGGACGACGGCGGCGGCCAGGGAGTGGTAGCCGGTCTCGCCGTACGACCACAGCTCGCGCACGCCGGGCATGACCAGCGGGAACAGGGGAGAGAGCAGCTCCTGGAGCAGGTCCCCGACGAAGAAGTCCTCCTGGCGCGGCTTGCCCACGACCGTTGCGGGATAGATCGCGTCTCGCCGCCGCGCCATCCACTCGATTTCGAAGACCGGATAGTCGTGGCGCAGCGAGTAGTAGCCGTAATGGTCGCCGAAGGGCCCCTCCGGACGGCGGAGGCGAGGCGGGACGCGTCCCACGAGGGCGATCTCGGCCGTGGTCACGAGCGGGTGCGGTCCGGGCCCGTCGCACACCGGCAGCTTCGCGCCGGCGAGGAGAGACGCGAGCAGCACCTCCGGCACGTTCTCGGGCAGGGGCGCCACGGCCGCCAGGATCAGCGCCGGCGGCCCGCCCAGGAACGCGGTCACCGGGAGCGCCTCGCCCCGGGCCTCGGCCGCCGCGTAGTGGAAGCCACCGCCCTTGCCGATCTGCCAGTGCATCCCAGTGGTCTTCGCGTCGTGGACCTGGAGTCGGTAGATGGCGAGGTTCGACGCGCCGGGCCGCTCGGGGTGCTCGGTGTAGACGAGGGGCAGGGTGACGAACGGTCCGCCGTCCTCCGGCCAGCTCGTGATGGCCGGCAGCCGATCGAGGCGCACGTCGCGCGTCAGGACCTGTCCGACCGGCCCGGAGCCCCGCCGGCGCAGGCCGAGGCGCAAGGCGCTCCCGAGGAGATCGCGCGCGGCCCACAGCTTGCGGGGCGTCGGCGGGAGGTCCTGAGCCAGCGCGACGGCGCGCTTCACGAGTTCCATCGGCCGCCGGCCGAAGGCCAGCTCCGCGCGCCGGCGCGTGCCGAAGAGGTTGGTCACGAGCGGCAGGTCCGAGTCGCGCACGTTCGTGAAGAGGAGGGCCGGTCCGCCGGCGGCGATCACGCGCCGGTGGATCTCGGCCACCTCCAGATGCTTGTCCACGGACGTCGACACCACCGCCAGCTCGCCCTCGGCCCGCAGGGCGTCGAGGAAGGCCCGCAGGTCGAGGAAGCCGCTCGCCATGTGGAGGTGTGGCGCATTCTGTGGCGGAAGGGTCGCCCGCATCAATCCGAGGCGGTCGGCACCGTGTTAACCTTCACCCTCGCATGGCCACGGCACTCGCCGACCTGCACATCCGCGACGGCGCGCTGGAAGGCATTCGTGAGAAGGTGCTGAGCGGCAAGAGGTTGTCGTTCGAGGACGGGGTGGCCCTCTACCGCACTGGCGACCTCCTGGCGCTCGGCCAGCTCGCCAACCACGCTCGCGAGCGGCGCCACGGCGACGCCGCGTACTTCGTCCGGAACACCCACGTCAACCACACGAACGTCTGCGTGGCCACCTGCGACTTCTGCGCCTTCGCGGCGAAGAAGGACGAGCCGCGCGCCTACACGATGCGCCTCGACGAGATCTTCGAGACGGTGGGGAAGCTGCCCGCGCCCGTGCGCGAGGTGCACATCGTCGGAGGCCTGCATCCCGACCTGCCCTGGTCGTACTTCACCGACATGATGAAGGGCATCAAGAAGGTCCGGCCCGACGTCCACATCAAGGCGTTCACGGCGGTCGAGGTCTTCTTCTTCCACCGGCTCTATCGCAAGAGCGTGGCCGAGGTCCTCTCGGAGCTGAAGGAAGCCGGCCTCGACTCGATGCCGGGCGGCGGGGCGGAGATCTTCGCGAAGGAGACACGGGACAAGCTGATCAAGGGCAAGGCCGACGCGGCGCAGTGGCTCGACGTGATGCGGGAGGCGCACCGGCTGGGCATCCCGACGAACGCCACGATGCTGTACGGCCACATCGAGAGCGTCGAGGACCGCGTCGACCACCTCGTCCGGCTGCGCGCGCTGCAGGACGAGACGGGCGGCTTCGTTACCTACATTCCGCTGGCCTTCCAGCCGTGGGAAGCGCCGATGATGGGGCTGCCCGAGACGACCGGCTTCGAGGACCTGAAGGCGATCGCGGTCGGCCGCCTGATGCTCGACAACTTCCCACACGTCAAGTCCTACTGGATCATGATCGGCCCGCGCCTGGCCCAGGTCGGCCTCTCGTTCGGGGCGGACGACATCGACGGCACGGTCACCGAGGAGAAGATCGCCCACGACGCCGGGGCCAGGACGCCGCAGCTCCTGACGGTCCACGACCTCGTGCGCCTCATCCGCGAGGCCGGCCGCCGGCCACTCGAGCGCGACACGGTCTTCAACGTCGTGAAGGAGTGGTAGGGCCGCGACCCCGGCACACGGAAACCACAGAGTGCACAGGGAAGACGGAAGATCGGCGTGAGGACACAGGGGATGGGAAATGATCGGGATTCGATACCTCCCGTCTCTGTGCTCTCTCCGGGCCCCTCGGTGTTTTCTGTGGTCGTCTTGGCCGGAGCAACGTGAGGCCGCTCCGGCTCGGGGTCGTCTGCTACCTCAACGTCGAGCCGATCGTCCACGGGCTGCGCGACGACCCTCGCTTCCAGCTGGTGCGAGACGTGCCGTCGCGGATCGCGGAGCTGCTCCACGCAGGCGAGATCGACCTCGGCATGATCCCGTCCGTGGAGTACGCGCGCAGCGACTACGCGATCGTGCCGGAGATCGCCATCGCCTCGCGCGGCGCCGTGCGCTCGGTCGTGCTGCTCCACGAACGGCCCCTCGACGAGGTCCGACGGGTGGCCCTCGACACTTCGAGCCGCACCAGCGCCGCCCTGCTGCGCATCGTGCTGCGGGAGCGCCTCGGGCGCGAGCCCGAAGGCGTGGACATGGCTCCCGACCCCGCGGCGATGCTGGCCGCCGCCGACGCCGCGCTCGTGATCGG
>DASSJI010000283.1:0-7590 GCA_035691285.1 Vicinamibacteria bacterium
GGGAGAAGCTCGTTGCCTACCCCTGGCCGGGGAATGTCCGCGAGCTGCGCAACGCCATCGAGCGGGCCGTGATCCTGTGCGAGGGCGGCCTCATCACCAGCGAGCACCTGCCTCTGGGCATCGTCACCCCGGCCAAGGCCGCAGCGGGCCGCTCGGCCGCCCCTCCACCCGCTGCTCCCGTGACCCTCGACGCCGCCGAGCGCGAGCTCATCCTCCAGGCCCTCGCCAAGGCCGGCCACAACAAGTCCAAGGCCGCCCGTCTCCTCGGCCTCACCAGAGCTCAGCTCCGCTCACGCATAGAGAAGCACGGCCTCACCGAGAGCTGAAGACGGCCAGGAGCTGCGGCGCCTCGAAGAGCCTCATGCCCGCAACTCAGATTACTGGAGCGGCGGGATCCCGTACTCGGCGCGGAGCTGCTCCAGGGGAGCATCCGCCACGGCGAAAGGATCCCAGTGATCGCTCAGGTCCACCTTGCAGGCGGCGCCGCGCTGGGCCGCGCGGAGGACCTTGACCGCGTCGAAGAGACCGACAAACCCGTCGGTGACGGGCGTCACCTTGACGCCCAGGTGGAACTGGATGATCACGAACATCAGGAATGCGAAGCCGTCCTCGCGGACGAAGCCGGCCTGGAACGCGCCCTGCTGGATCTCGCTCTCGGGCCTCGTGTCGTAACCCGCGAGCACGTGGCCGAAGTCGTGGAAGACCATCCGCTCCGGGATGCCGCCCTTCTCGCCAGGAACGCTGAAGCGGTTCCTGGTGCAGTGCTCCCAGAACTCGCGCCCCAGCGTTCCCTCGGGGAGCAGGCCGAGCTGCTTGTACTTCCACGCGACCTGGGGATCGCCCCCGGCGCCGAAGATCGCCATCATCTTGTGGACGCCGGCGAGGCCCTCCTCCTTGTAGGCCTTGGTCCCGTATTTGCCCATGATGCGGCGCATCATGTCGAGCCGTGTGAGGAGCTGGTGATCGCCGGCCATGCTCGCGAGCACCCGAAGGCCCGCTTCTTCCACGTCCAGGGCGGCTGCCAGCGCCTTGACGGCCGCGGCTTCCGCCGTGGTGACGTCTCCCTCCACCATGGCGGCGATCGCCGCCAGCTGCACGACTCGCTTGCGCTGGTGCGGCTGCGTGATCGCCTCGGCCACCTCACCCGGCTCGATGCCGGGCAGCAAGGCCGCGTCGACGCTCGTCCCATGGAGCTCGGCCACGACCTCGATGAAGCGACGCTCGGCAGGCGTGATCGTGCCGTTGCTCGCCACGACTCCGTGCAGCGCGCGGAGAGCGAAGGGCGTCTCCTGCTCGTTCAAGACCACCAGGTCCATGCCAGACCCTCCTTCGATGCCGCCGGCGCCAATCCACGACGCGTGCCATTGCTGCGCCGGCGAGGAAGGGAGCGCCCCATGTCACCGGCTGGCAGGGGGTTCCCGAGGATCCGAACGGCAGGGCTCGACGGGCAGCCATCCGACGTGAACGGCGCGCCACCGCCAGAAGCGGCGATTCTCAGCCACCAGCCGACGGTCAGCCTCCTTCGCGGGGGCGCGATCTGGGCGGCACGCAGATCTGTAACAGCTGCAAGCAGTTAGGGCCACGGTGTCTCCCATCGAACGGCCCGTGGCACGGGTCGTGGAATGGCACGCTGCGTCAGGAGGGATGAGACATGGCCGGCTCCAAGTCGCCTCGCCCGTACCCGAGCCGATTCGCGCTGACGCACGGCGTCCTGGACCTGGACGACCTGCTGCTCGACGAGATGCTCGCAGCGTCCGATCTGGACGGCGATCCTCTGCTCGCGCCATGGAGGAGGGGGCATCGGGCCGCGATCCGCTCTGCCTTCAGCCACTGATGCGGATCGCGGTCGAGCGCCAGGACGACGTGCTCGTCGTGCGCGTCCTGGAGGCCAAGCTGACCTACCCGGTGCTCTCTTCCTTCTTCGCCTCGGTGCGGCGCATCGTCGACGACGGAGGGCGTCAGCTGGTCATCGACCTGGAGGCCGTCGCCTTCATCGACAGCCCGTCGATCGGATGCCTGCTCGACATCCATCGGCTGCTCGAGGACCGCGACGGCACCGTGAAGCTCGCGGGCCTTCAGCCCCGCGTGCAGACCTTGCTGTTCATCAGCGGCCTGCAGCGCGTGCTCGGCATCCAGCGGAGCACCTCCGACGCCCTGGCACTCCTCGGCGTGCCGCAGGCGCTGAACTCCCAGCCGGGCCGGAGGCACGCAGATGTCGCAGCGCGGAGTTGAAGTCGCGCTGGGGCGGCTGGCCACGGACGAGGCCTGGAGAGATCGCTTTCGTCGCGGGCCGGCGGCGGCCCTGAAGGAGCTCGCCGGCTCTGGGCTCGAGTTGAGCGCGGTCGAGCTTTCGGCGCTCGAGAGGCTCGAGCCGTCGGCGGTCCACCGTTTCGCGCAGGCGCTGGACCCTCGGCTGCAGAGGGCCGTGCTCGTCACACAGGGGCCGGCTTCCACCGGAGAGGAAGATCGACCAAGGAGAACATAGAGATGCGAAACCCAACGTTCGTAGCGACTGCGAGCTTCCTGCTCGCGACCACGGCTGCTCTCGCCCAGAGCGTCACCTACGACTTCGACACGTCCGCCGACTTCTCGCGGCTCAGGACCTATGCGTGGGTGTCCGGCACCAACGTCAGGGATGAGCTCAATCACAAGCGCATCGTCGCGGCGATCGACGCCCAGCTCGCGGCCAGGGGCCTCAAGAGGGTCGAGCCGGCGTCCAATCCGGACGCGCTCGTCGCCTACCACGCCACGTTCGACAAGGATCTGCGGATCAACGGCTTCTCGTCCGGCTGGGGCGGCTACCGTTTCGCCGCGAGCCGCTCGGGCACGGCCACGGTGGACGAGATCGTGAACGGCACGCTGGCTGTCGACATCGTGGACGCGAAGACCAGGTCCATCGTGTGGCGCGGCATCGCCAGCCGGGAGGTCGACGCGAAGGCGAGCCCCGAGAAGCGCGAGAAGAACATCAGGCGCGCAGCCGAGAAGATGTTCAAGAACTACCCGCCCCGCGGGTGACGGCACCCGGCCGCGCGCTCCAGCAACAGGTCGCGCTCCCGGGCGTTGCGCGTGAGGGCCGCCGCCCGCTGGAACTCGGCGCGCGCCTCCTCGAGCCGGCCGAGCCGTGAGAGCAGGTCGCCGCGCACGCTCGGCAGGAGGTGGTAGGCCTTGAGCGACGGCTCCGATCGCAGCGCCTCGACCAGCTCGAGGCCGGCCGCCGGCCCGAAGGCCATCGCCATCGCGACCGCCCGGTTCAGCTCCACGACCGGCGACGGCGCCTGGCGGGCGAGCGCTTCGTAGAGCGCGGCGATGCGGGGCCAGTCGGTCTCGGCGGCGGTGCGGGCGCGCGCGTGGCAGGCCGCGATCGCCGCCTGGAGCGCGTAGGGGCCGAGGGCTCCGCCGAGCTTCTCGGCCCGCTCCAGCGCCAGCAGTCCGCGGCGGATGAGGAGCGGGTCCCAGCGCGACCGGTCCTGGTCGAGGAGCAGCACCGGCGCCCCCCCCGGGCCGACCCGCGCGGCCGAGCGCGAGGCCTGCAGCTCCATGAGCGCGACGAGCCCGTGCACCTCGGGCTCGGCTGGAGCGAGCCCGGCCAGGATGCGGCCGAGGCGGAGCGCGTCCTCACAGAGCGCCGGCCGCATCCAGTCGTCGCCGGCGGTCGCGGCGTATCCCTCGTTGAAGACGAGGTAGATCACCTCGAGTACCGAGGCGAGGCGCCCGGCGAGGTCGGCGCCGCGGGGGACCTCGAAGGGAACGCGCGCCTCGGCGAGCGTCCGCTTGGCCCGGACGATGCGCTGCGCGATCGTGGCCTCCGGGACCAGGAATGCCCGCGCGATCTCGTCGGTCTTCAGGCCCCCGAGCAGGCGCAGCGTCAGCGCCACGCGGGCCTCGGTCGAGAGCACGGGATGGCAGGCGACGAACACGAGGCGCAGCAGGTCGTCGCCCACCTCGTCGTCGAGCCTCGTGTCCAGGTCCGGCGCGCCCTGCCGGGCCTCGAGCTCGCGTCCGAGCTCCTCGTGCTTCCGCTCGAGCATCTTGTGCCGCCGCAGGAGGTCGAGCGCGCGGCGCTTCGCCGCGGTCATCAGCCAGGCGCCGGGCTTGTCGGGGACGCCCGTCTCGGGCCACCTCTCGAGGGCGACGACGAGGGCGTCCTGGGCCAGCTCCTCGGCCAGGCCCACGTCGCGCACGATCCGCGTGAGGCCGGCGATGAGCCGGGGCGCTTCCATCCTCCAGACCGCGTCGATGGCCCGATGCGCGTCGGTCGCCGTCACGGTCTCGATCACAGCATCATCGCCGCGCCGCCGCAAGACCGCGCGGCAGGGTCGGCCCGCTAGGCGGGCTGTGGAGCCTTCGGGCGCCTCTGTGCGACGCGCGGCGCATGGGCCGCCCGATACTCTTCGAGGTCGGCGTCGGTGACGTCCAGGCGGGTCTCGGGGAGCTTCAGCCCGGAGAACAGCAGCACCTCCCGCTGCAGCTTCAGGAAGCAGATGTCGGGGCCGTCCTGATAGCGGGCGCGGCGCGAGACGAACGCCTCGTTGCGGATGACGAGCGTGAAATCCGTGGTCTGGCCGGCGGGGTGCCTCACCCGCAGCGAGTACTCGCGCGTCGAATCGGTGGCCGTGAAGCCGACGTATTCGACGTGTGCTTCAGCCATGGATGTCCCTCCCGAAGCGCGTGGAGGGCCTCATTGCCCGCGGGCTCAGTGTCTGCATTCTAGCACGCGCCCCGCGGCGCTCCGCCCGCATCGGTCACCGGACCAGAGGTGTGGCGCCGGCTCCCTGCGAGATCGCCTCCGCTTCGGCTGGCGTGAGCCTGGAGCGATCGCAGTATCCGCGTCTCGTCTGGCAAGCCCTGTAGTTGCGCGCGCGCTCCGCGGCGGCCAGGGCGTGGGTCTCGGCTGCACTCAGCATCGTGTAGTCGCAGGTGTCTCGGGCCGCCCGGCAGTCGGAGAGATTGCGCCGGCGGACGGCCGCGTCCACCGCCGCCGCCTCCCCCTCGCTGAGCTTGGAGCGGTCACATCGGTCCCAGCCGTTGCTGCACTCCGAGACGTTGCGTTGGCGCTCGCCGAGCGCCACTTCGCTCGCCTCCGTCTGGGTCAGCGTCGAGTGATCGCAGCGCCCGATGCCGTCCTTGCAATCCGAGATCATCCGTCGCCGCCTCGCGAGCGCCAGGTCGGCGACCTCCGCATCCGTGAGCTTGGCCGCCTCACACTCGCCGACGCCGTCCCTGCAATCGGAGAGTCGGCGCTGATGCTCCGCCGCCGCCACGTCGCGGGCCTCCAAAAGCGTGAGCCGTGAGTGGTCGCAGGGGACGAGGCCGCTCCTGCAGTTCGACACGTTGCGGTCGTACAGGGCGACCGCCAGTGCGATGGCCTCCGGCTCGGTGAGGCTCGAACGGTCGCAAGCGCTCACGCCATTCCGGCAGTTCGAGGCGTTGCGCGCGCGCGCAGCGACCGCGACCTCGGTCATCTCCTGCAGCGTCAGCCGCGAGCGCTCGCAGGACGACCAGCCTTGCTTGCACGCCGACAGGTTCGCCCCGGGATCGGGCGTCCCGGCGGACGTGAGAACGGGCCACAGACACAGACAGGCCACGTAGGCCCACAGCCCGCCCGTGAGAGTCATCTTCTTCGTCATGATTCCGCCGCCTCTCGTGTTCGACAGCCCAGCCACCGGGATGGGCCCGGTGGCTGTTCCGGATTCGAACGCCTCAGTACATCCCGCCGCCGCCGGGCGGCATGCCGGCCCCGGCGCCCTCGCCCTTCTCGCTGGGGATCTCGCAGATGATCGCCTCGGTGGTGAGCAGCAGCGACGCGATGGACGCGGCGTTCTGGAGCGCGTAGCGCACGACCTTGGTGGGATCGATGACGCCCGCCTCGACCAGGTTCTCGAACTCGTCGGTCAGGGCGTTGAAGCCTTCGTCGGCCTTCAGGTCGCGGACCTTGCCCACGACGACGGCCCCTTCGTGGCCGGCGTTGGCGGCGATCTGCCGGAGCGGCTCCTCCAGCGCACGTCGGACGATGGCCACGCCCACCGCCTCGTCGCCCGAGGCCTTCACGGCCTCCACGGCCTTGGTGCAGCGCAGCAGCGCGACGCCGCCGCCCGCCACGATGCCCTCTTCGACCGCGGCCTTGGTCGCGTGCATGGCGTCCTCGACGCGGGCCTTCTTCTCTTTCATCTCGGTCTCGGTCGCGGCGCCGACCTTGATGATCGCCACGCCGCCGACCAGCTTGGCGAGACGCTCCTGGAGCTTCTCGCGGTCGTAGTCGGAGGTCGTCTCGTCCACCTGGACGCGAAGCTGCTTGACCCGGCCCTCGATGTCCTTTGGCTTGCCCGCCCCCTGGACGATCGTGGTGTTGTCCTTGTCGATGGTGATCTTCTTGGCCTTGCCCAGGTCGTCGAGCTGGATGCTCTCGAGCTTGATGCCGAGGTCCTCGGTGATGGCCTTGCCGCCGGTCAGGATCGCGATGTCCTCGAGCATCGCCTTGCGGCGATCGCCGTAGCCCGGCGCCTTGACCGCGGCCACGTTCAGCGTCCCACGCAGCTTGTTGACGACCAGCGTGGCCAGCGCATCGCCTTCGAGGTCCTCGGCGACGATGAGCAGCGGCTTGCCGGCCTTGGCCACGTTCTCCAGGACGGGAAGCAGGTCCTTCATGCTCGAGATCTTCTTCTCGTGGATCAGGACGAGGGCATTCTCCAGCACGCACTCCATGCGCTCCGGATCGGTCACGAAGTAGGGGGAGAGGTAGCCACGGTCGAACTGCATGCCTTCCACCACTTCGAGGGAAGTCTCCATCGACTTCGCTTCCTCGACGGTGATGACGCCGTCCTTGCCCACCTTGTCCATCGCATCGGCAATGATGGTGCCGATCGTCGAGTCGTTGTTCGCCGAGATCGTGCCGACCTGGGCGATCATCTTGCCCTTCACGGGCTTGCTGAGCCGCTTCAGCTCCTCGCTGACCGCCAGCACGGCCTTCTCGATGCCGCGCTTCAGCTCCATCGGGTTCGCGCCGGCGGTGACGTTCTTGCTGCCCTCGCGGTAGATGGCCTGGGCGAGGATCGTCGCGGTCGTGGTTCCGTCGCCGGCCACGTCCGAGGTCTTGCTCGCGACCTCCTTCACCATCTGGGCCCCCATGTTCTCCAGGGGTTCCTTGAGCTCGATCTCCTTCGCCACCGTCACGCCGTCCTTGGTGATGAGGGGAGAGCCGAATTTCTTGTCCAGGACGACGTTCCGGCCCTTGGGGCCGAGCGTCACCTTGACCGCGTCGGCCATGCGGTTGACGCCGCGCAGGATGGACTGACGGGATTCGTCGCCGTACGTGATCTGCTTCGCCATTTTCCGGCCTCTATCTTTCTTGCTTGAGAAACGTCTACGCCAGCACCGCCAGGACTTCGTCCTGGCGCAGGATCAGGACTTCCTCGCCGTCGAGCTTGATCTCGGTGCCCGAGTACTTGCCGAACAGGATCTTGTCGCCGACCTTGACGTCGAGGGCGATCTTGGTCCCGTTGTCGAGGATCTTGCCGTTGCCCACGGCGAGGATCTGTCCCTCCTGGGGCTTCTCCTTGGCCGTGTCGGGGATGATGATTCCGCCCTTGGCGG
>DASSJI010000284.1:0-45940 GCA_035691285.1 Vicinamibacteria bacterium
CACCGCTCCCTTCCCCTCGATGAGGGACTCGTCCACGCCCAGGAGCTCAACCTTGGCGCGGTTGCCGTACGTGACGTAGGCGCGCTCGAGGAACACGCTCGCGCCCGGCACCGAGGTGAGCCGAGACGCCAGGAGGCCGCCCGTGCAGGACTCGGCGAGGGCAACCGTGTGAGGCCCTGCCTTGAGCAGGTCTGCCACCACGACCGTCAGGTCGCGGCCGTCCTCGCTGTAGATGCGCGTCGGGAGCGCCTCTCGCATCCGGGCGGCGAGGGCCTCAATGCGCTCGTCGGCCTCGGCTTCCGAGCCCGCGTCGGCGACGAGGTGCAGCTCGACCTGGCCTGGCGCGCCGAGGATCGTGGTCTGGGGGTTGGAGAAGGTCCGATAGATCGGCGCCACGGCCTGCTCGACGTCGCTCTCGGACATGGAGGCGATCTTGAGCACGCGGCGGCGCAGGACGCGGCCGCCGGAGCGCGCTCGCAGGAGCGGCATCACCTGGGCGTCGAACATCGGCTCCATCTCGACGGGCGGGCCCGGAAGCAGCACCAGCAGGCGTGCGTCCTTCTCGAGGTACTGGCCCGGCGCGCTGCCGCGCGAGTTCCTCAGCAGGACAGCGCCCTCGAGGAGGTCGGCCTGCTTTTCGTTGACCGGCGCCATCGCGCGTCCGTACTTCGCGAAGCGCGTCTTGAGCGACTCCAGGTAGACCGCGTCCCGCTGGAGCGCCACGCCGAGCGCGGCGGCCGCCGCCTCCCGCGTGAGGTCGTCCTCGGTCGGCCCGAGCCCGCCAGTCGCGATCACGATGTCCGCGCGCGCTAGCGCGCCCCGGAACGCCTGAGTCAGCGCCTCGAGATCGTCGGCTAACGTCACGCGCGCGACGACCGGGATCCCGATCTCGCGGAGACGCCCGGTGATGTACGTCCCGTTCGTTTCGCTGCGGGGCGGGATCAGAAGCTCGCTGCCGACGGCGATCAGCTCGGCGCGCATCTCAGCGCATGCGTCGAACGCGCGGCGTCACATCCTGCCTCCAAGGTGATTCCAGACCACGAGCGCTACATGCAATGACACGTTCGCATAGAGGCCCGCTGCCACGTCATCGGCCATGATGCCGAGGCCGTCGTGCAGCGCCTCGAGGTCGCGCGCCGGGTACGGCTTCCACACGTCCATCGCGCGAAACAGGAAGAAGCCGACCAGGGCGCTCCAGGCGGTAACCGGTACGAGCAGGAGCGTGATCCACATGCCCACGATCTCGTCCACTACAACGATGCCGGGATCCTCGCGGCCGACGTGGTTCGCGACGCGGGTCGCTGCGGCTGCGCCGAGCACGAACAGCGCCACACAGGCCGCCGCCTGCCAGGCGAAGGGCCAAGTGCGCATCGGCCAGAAGAGCGCGAGCCCCACGAGCGAGCCGGCCGTGCCGGGCGCGAAGGGCGAGTAGCCCGAACCGAGGCCCGTCGCGATCGTCGTCGCCGCGAGATCGAGAGGGGATCGTGCCGCCATGGCGGCACGATCATATCGTCCTCGCGTCTCCGATCTTTGGGTGGCTACCGTGTCGCAAGCGCCTCGGCTCCGACGAGGACGCTGATGCTGCCGCCGCCCTCCTCGGCCCGCTGAACGACCAGGAAGCGCTGGCCGTCATGGGAAGCGACGTAGAGCGGGCGCCGCCCGGCACTGAACTTGACGTCTTCGATGTGGATGGAGAACAGGCGCACGGGCGTTCCGATGGACGGCTCGCCTCGGGTCGCGATGGTCGACGCCATCAACAGGCCCGCTGCATCGATGAAGAAGATCTCGTTTCCGTCGTCACGCCACCTCGGCTGCTGTCCGCCCTGTGTCGACACCTGCCATTTCTCCTCAGTCGCCGGGAAGCGGCGGATGTAGACCTCGTTCCGGCCCGACTCGTCCGATACGTAGGCGATCCACGCGCCATCCGGTGAGAACTGTGCGCCGTACTCGTCATACGGAGTGGCGAGAAGAGGTCGGCCCTGACGGTCGCCGGACAGCGGAAGGACCCAAAGGTCCAGACGGTTCTGGGGATGAGGTCGCGTGTAGAGGAGGAAGCGGTCGTCCCGGGAGCAGTCCTCGGGATTGAACCAATTGCTGTCTTTGACAAGCACTTCTTCCTGCCCGCCGCCTCTCAGCGACTTGCGTACGAGGAGGAATCCCTCCTCACGGTCGGACCGATAGAGGAGGCTCGACCCGTCCGCTGACCACAGTGGATTCAACGAGTCCGCCCCCGACGTGACCCGAGAGGTCGTGTTGCGTGCCAAGTCCAGCAACCAGACGTCCCAGCGGTCGGTCTCGCGGTCGATCGACGCGAAGGCCAGCATGCGACGGTCCGGGCTCGCCTGTGGCGATTCCTGGACGATTCCGTCCGGCCCGATCGCGGCATCGACCCGGCCCGAACGGTCATACCAGGTGAGCCGATGGCTGGGCACGCCGGACCGAAACGCCACGACTCCGGCCTCGGCGACAGAAAACGAGGAGTGACCCCAGAGCTGGGTGTCCCAGGAGACGCGGCTCGCCAGGCCCGAAGGCTCCCCCTTCGGCTCGAGCCGATCCAGGTCGAAGGGTCGCGCCAGGAGGGCCTCGCCGGCGGCGAAGATCAGACGTCCGCCGGCGAAGGCGGCTCGGCGGGGGCTGTTCTGGATCAAGCGAACCTCACGCGAGCCGGCGGAACCGACGTAGATCCCGCGCTTCGAAGGAGTCGTGCTCCAGACCATCAACAGGAAGCGTCGGCCATCCGGAAGGAACGACGGCCAGCGATGGCCGAAGTGACCGTCGCCGAGTGTCGTCGCTTCCGACACGGTGCCCCCGAAGGCGGGCACACGCAGGAGCGGGCTGTTCGAAACAGGTGTGAAGAGGATGTGGCCGTCTCCTCCCCACGCTCCGCCTCTCGGCACCGGAGCATCGGCGAGGGTGCGAGGCGGGCTGCCGTCGAGATCCAAGCGCCTCAGCTTGCCGCGCGCGAAGAAGCCCAGCGATCGGCTGTCCGGCGACCAGAACGGAACGAGGGCATCCTCCGTGCCCGCAAGAGGTCGGGCATCCGCCTCAGCCAGTGCTCGCAGCCAGAGTTGCCGTCTGCCTTCCCGCGTCACGTCGAAGACGATCTGGCGTCCGTCGGGCGAGAGGGCGAGCCAGTTCCCGATCCTCCCACTCTCGGGCGGAAGGATCGAAAGGAGCATTGTCGGGCGGGGCACCGGCGGTGAAACGAGGAAGCGAATCGCAGCGTTGCCGACGCCGACACCCGCGGCCAGCGCGATGCCGACCCAGAGGAGCGCTCGCGCACGACCGGTCACGACCGGGGCGACCGCACCTCCGCCCTGCGCGATCCACTCCAGCTCCGCCCGCACGTCGTGGGCGCTCTGCCAGCGGTCATCGGGATCCTTCGCGAGACACATCTTGACCAGGCGGTCCAAGGCCGGCGGAGTCAGCGGCCGGATGCTGGAGGCGGGAGGCGGCTCCTTCTGGAGGATCGCGGCGACCAGGCTGGCCTGGCTCTTCCCCTGGAAGGCCCGCTGGCCCGTCGTCATCTCGTAGATCACCGTGCCGAGCGCCCAGATGTCGCTCCGCGCATCCGCCTCCCTTCCCTCCAGTTGCTCCGGGGCCATGTACTGGAACGTGCCGAGGAGCGAGCCCTCGCTCGTGAGCGGCTTGTCGCTCGTGGGCAGGGCGGAGGCTTGGGACAACGAGGTGGGGGCCCGGCCATCAGCGTGCTTGGCCAGGCCGAAGTCCAGCAGCTTGGCGCCGGCCTTCGTCAGCATGACGTTCCCGGGCTTGAGGTCCCGATGGACGATGCCGTTCTTCTGGGCGGCTTCGAGCGCGTCCGCGATCTCGACGGCGTACCGAAGCGCATTGTCGAGCGAGAGCGGCCCCCTCCGAAGCCTCTCCAGGAGCGTCTCTCCCTCCAGGCACTCCATCACGAGAAAGTCCACGCCATTGTCGTGACCGACATCGTGGAGCGTGCAGATGTGGGCGTGGTTGAGCTGGGAGATGGTGCGGGCCTCGCGCTCGAAGCGCGCCCGACGCTCCGGGCTCGCGGAGACTTCGGCCGGCAGCACCTTGATCGCGACAGTACGGTCGAGGCGCGTGTCCCGCGCGCGGTAGACCTCGCCCATACCGCCCGCGCCGAGAGGGGCGAGCACCTCATAGGGCCCGAGGCGGGACCCGGCCGAAAGGCTCATTTGAAGGCTGGCCTACTGTAGCACTCTCATCGGGGCCTATCGCCGGCGAAGACGTCCCTCCGGATCCCTCGCCACCACGCGCATCGTGTCGGATTGGTGGACATGGACGCGGCCGGAGCCGCCTTTCGCCGGCCGGACGTGCTTGCGGCGCGTCACGTGGACGTCGACGCGCGCTTCCTCGCGTGCGTCGCTGAAGAAGGCCGCGACCTCTGCTGCTTCGCGCAGGTCGTCGGCGCCGGCGCGGACTTCCGGATCGCGAAGGATCACGTGGGCGCCCGGCACGTCGCGAGCGTGGAGCCAGAGGTCCTCGGGACGCGCCACGCCGAAGGTCAGGTGATGGTTCTGGCGCGCGCCTCGGCCCACGAGGATCGAAAGGCCGCGGCTCGTGAGGTAGTGGCGCGGCGCAGCGCTCTCGCCACGAGTCGCGCGCGGCTCGGCCTGCGCCTCGAGGTCGGTTGCGTTCTCGGCGGCGGACGCCCGTCGCTCCCCATCCCGGGCCGAATCGATCTCCTTGCGAGTCTCCGCGAGGCGCTGCGCGACCTGCGAGCGCGCCCGACCGATGCGCCGTGCCCTCGCGAAGAGTCGGTCGGCGTTGGCCGTCGCCGTGAGGCGCGGGTCCAGCGAGAGCTGCACGAGCCGCGCCGTGTCGTACGGATCCGGCACCGAGGCATCCGCGATCCCCTGGGGAACGGCACCGGGCGAGGCGAGGATGGCCTCCGCCTGCCGGCGCAGCGTGTCCGCGTCAGGAAGCCCCGCCTCGTCCCGCTCGAGGTTCGCGGCGAGACGCACCAGACGCCGGACCTCGCGCGCGGCTTCCTGCAGGGCGCGGCGCTGCAGCGCATCGAATCGCTCGCCGCGGCGCCTGGCGACGAGGTAGACAGCGCCGGCCGCCACCCAGCTGTCGGCGGCCAGCACGTATCCCTCGGCCTCGTCGCTCTCGACGAAGCGCACGCGACGGCCGTCGGCCAGATCGCGGTCACGGCACCGCTCGAGAGGCGCCGGCAGCGCCACGAGCGGC
The DNA here is from genome assembly GCA_035691285.1 of Vicinamibacteria bacterium. Classification (GTDB taxonomy): domain Bacteria; phylum Acidobacteriota; class Vicinamibacteria; order Fen-336; family Fen-336; genus DATFEN01. The sequence continues at coordinate 5,197 of DASSJI010000284.1, forward strand.
GCGGCGGCACCCGCCGTCTCGCCGGCCGGCTCCGGTAGCGGCCAGGCCGGCGCTCCCTCGCCGACGCTCGCGACGACCTCGCCCTCCAGGACGAGGCTCAGCGCCGGCGTGCCCGAGAGGCGCAGCGCGAGGCGTGGGCCGTCGAAGTCCAGAAGGAGGGCCCGCCGTCCCGATGGGCGCTCCAGCGAGCGGACAGCGCGACCGGCCACGTGCTTGCGGAGGAGCAGCAGCGCGTGGCGATCGCGGCCGGGGAGCCGCTCGGCGTCCCTCTCTTCGATGGGCGCTGTCGCCGCGCTCTCGACGAGGTAGAGGCCTGCGGCGCGCCGGCTGGCGTCCATCCAGATTCGGCGGTTCCTCTGGCCGCGCAGCTCGAAGGCGACGGCGTGGGGTGCGACCCCCCGCGGCCGTTCGAGCCGCCGACCGAGCAGCAGGGGCCGGAGCTCCTCGGCGAGGGCGTCGAGGTTCAGAACTTCACGACGCGGGTGCGCAGGAGGCGGTCGTGCAGGGCGCGCCGCGCCGGATCGAAGAAGAGCGGCACGATACCCAGGCCGAGCAGCGCGGTTCCCAGGGCGCCCAGGGCGGCGCGCAGGAAGGCACGGGGATAGCCGGGCGGCCGGCCCGCGGTCTCCACGACCCTCAGGCCGACCATCATCTTGCCCGGCGTCTGGCCCGTCGTCCCGGTGAACCAGCCCGCGTAGGACAGGCCCAGGAAGGCGAGAAACCCGAACAGCCAGGGCCAGTGCTGAAGCAGCACGGCCAGCTCGGTCTGCGCGGCACGCCCGGCGAAATAGACCACGATGGCGCCGAGCGCGAAGAGCACGCCGGCGTCCACGACCGCCGCCTCCAACCGATCGCCGAGGGCCGCGGGGCGCTCGACGGGACGCAGCGGCCCGGGCTCCGCTGGGGGAACCCACTCGTCCTCGGGCTCCTCCCCCCGCTCGGGCGGGGCGTCGATGTGCATGCGGGGTGCGTCCTCCTCGAGGGTCTGTTCGAGCTCCGGCGGCCGCAACGGCAGGTCGGGCTCTCCCTGCGCCGCCTCGCCGCCCAGCTCCATCCTCGGAGCGAGGCGGATCTCCGCGGAGGGCGCGTCGTCGCCCAGCAGTGCGGGGCCCGAGAGCGGCGCCGGCCCCGACTCGAAGGCGGGCGCGACCTCGGGCTCGGGCGCCGGCTCAGGCGCGGCCGCCAACCCGGGCTGCTGGCTCGCCTCCTTCGTGGGAGCGTCGAAGAGCGGGAGCTCGCCCGCCTCCTGCTTCCTCCGCCGGCGCTTCTGGACACGATCGCGGACCTCGTCCTTCCAGGTCGGCTCCTTCGGCTTCCGCAGCCCGGCCATATCGCGCACTGGCGCCTTCGGCCGGGAAGGAGGCGTCTGTCGCTCCGTGTCGGGCGCGAGGGCTCCGATGACCGTCGGCGCGACCATGGTGCCGCAGGCGGGGCAACGCTCGTGGCCGGCGGCGATCTCGGCCCGACAGGCCGGACAGTTCAACGCGCTCGCCCCGCCCCGTCCGGGTCCAGCCTCTCGCGCAGCTGGCGGGCGTACGGGTAGGCCGCGTCCTCGGGGCTGACTCGATCCAAGGCGCCGAGCGCGCCTTGGACGTCTCCCCGCTCGGAGCGCTCGCGCGCCTGGGCCAGCGCCACGTCCCCCGCCGTGGGAGCTGGCAGGCGCGTCGAGGGCGGGCCCGGCCGAACGGTGGGCAGCGGCGCAGCGGTGAGGTGCCCGACCAGCCGCTCCCAGCGCATCGCCACGCTTCCGGCCAGGGAAAGCGTCAGCAGCGCCCAGCCGAAGGCAAACGCGCGACGCGCGCTTCCGCCGCTCGCCGGAGCCGAGCTCGGGAGCAGCCGGGCCGGAGATCGGCTCGGAGCGCCGAGTGCGACGAGGCCGCGGCGCTCGTCCAGGCGGTCGAGGAGCGAGAGGGCCGCGTCGCGGTCCCCGCCGCCCTCGAGCAGCCCTTCGAGGATCTCACGCGCTCGGCCGCGGTCGCCATCGACAAGGGCCGCCCGCGCTGCCCGAAGGCCGGCCTCGCGGCGCCGCGCGCTTTCCGATTGCTCGGCTCGCGCTCGTTCGAGCCCCTCCCGGGCCGGCGAAGAGCCAGGATCCTGGATCAGGATCCGCTCGAAGACGAGGACCGCTGCGTCGCTCCGTCCTTCGTCGAGGAGCTTCCGGCCCTGGGCGAGCAACGCCTCGCTGCGGCTCTCGAAAGGGGTGCGCGCTTCTGCCAATGTTCGCCGCTCGGCCAGATTATCTGGAAAGCCCTGCTCCGATTCAAGAAAAACCCGGGCGCCGTCACGAGCCCGGGGCCTCCGACCGCCGCGCCGGGATGAGGCCGTAGCCCTTCATCTTCCGGTAGAGATTCGACCGCTCGACCTGCAGGGCGTCGGCCGTTCGGCTCATGTTGCCCGCGCACTCCTGGTACTTCTTCCAGATGTACCGCTTCTCGAAGTCCTCGCGGGCGTCGGCCAGCGACGGGAAGTCCGCCAGCGGCTGGCTCCCTGGGCGCGAAGGGTTGGCCGACGTCGCGAGGCCCAGCAACGGCGCCGGTACGTCCGGGGCGTCGATGCGGTCACCGGGCGTCATGATCACGAGCCTCTCGATGATGTTCCGCAGCTCGCGGACGTTGCCGGGCCAGGGAAGCGCCACGAGCTGGTCGAGGGCTTCCCGGGAAACCTCCTTGTGGCGGCGCCCGTACTCGGCGGAGAACTCCGCCACGAAGTGGCGCACCAGCAGCGGGATGTCCTCACGCCTCTCTCGCAGGGGCGCCACGTGGAACGGGATCACGTTCAACCGGAAGAACAGGTCCTCGCGGAAGCGCCCCGCCTTGATCTCCTCGTCGAGGTTCTTGTTGGTCGCCGCGATCACCCGCACGTCGACGGTCACGGACTGGGCGCCTCCCACCGGCTCCACTCGCTGTTCCTGCAGGACCCGCAGGACCTTCGCCTGGGTCTTGAGGCTCATGTCGGCGATCTCGTCGAGGAAGAGGGTGCCGCCGTCGGCGAGCTCGAACTTCCCCTTGCGCGCGGCGAGGGCTCCCGTGAAGGCGCCCTTCACGTGGCCGAACAGCTCGCTCTCGATCAGGTCTTCGGGGATCGCAGCGCAATTCACCTCGACGAACGGGCCGTGGGCTCGATGGGACTGCAGGTGGAGGTTGCGCGCGACCAGCTCCTTGCCGGTGCCGTTCTCGCCGAAGATCAGGCAGCGGCCGTTCGAGGGCGCCGCCTGGGCGATCTGGGCTCGCAACGACCTGAGCGCCGGGCTGTCCCCGACCATCGTGTAGCGGTGCTCCACCTGCTCCTTGAGGGCTCGGTTCTCGTCCTCGAGCCGGCGCCGCCGCAGGGTGTTGCGGACGACGAGCAGGGTCTTCTCGAGGGACAGCGGCTTCTCGACGAAGTCCTGCGCACCGCTGCGCACGGCCTTGACGGCGGTCTCGATCGTGCCGTGGCCGGAGATCACGACGACGGGGACGTCCGGGTCGAGGATGCGCAGCTTGGCCAGCGTCTCGAGGCCGTCGAGGCCCGGCAGCCACACGTCCAGCAGCACGAGGTCGTGGCGCCGCGCCTCCAGGGCCGCGAGGGCCGCCTCGCCGCTCTCGACGGCGTGCGCCGAGTAGCCCTCGTCCTCGAGGATCCCCACCAGGGACTGGCGAACTCCCGTTTCGTCGTCGACGATCAGAATGCTCTCTTTCATGGATGGCTCGTGTCTTCAGCGATTGGCGATTGGCGACATGCGAGGGACTACGCCGGCAGCTCCACGACGAAGCGCACGCCCCTCGGAACGTTCTCCTCCACCCTGACCGTGCCCTGGTGCTCCTGGACGATCCGGCTCACGATGGCCAGGCCCAGTCCGCTCCCCCGCTTCTTCGTGGAAAAGCTGGGCACGAACAGCTTCTCGCGATCCTGCCTCGGGATTCCCGGCCCGTCGTCGGCCACGCCGAGGCGGACACGGCCGGCGCCCCGGTCGTAGTCCGTCGAGATCGTGACCGTGCCCCTCTTGTCGACGGCCTCGATGGCGTTGTCGACGAGGTTGATCAGCACGCGCTTCATCTGGTCGTGGTCGAGACGGAGCGCCGGAAGGTCGGGCGCGTAGCGGCGCTCCAGGCGCACGTCGGCGAAGAGCCCATCGTAGAGCGACAGCGCCTGGTCCACCACCTCGTGCAGAGACGCCGGCCGCAGGTTGACCGCCGGGAGGCGCGCGAACTGCGCGAACTCGTCCACCAGGTTCTTGAGGGCATCCACCTCGTTCACGATCGCGCCCGTGCTCTCCGTCACGATCTTGCCCAGGTCCGGCGCGCTCTTCAGGTGCGCCTTCCTGATCCGCTGTGCGGAGAGCTGGATCGGCGTGAGCGGGTTCTTGATCTCGTGGGCGAGCTTGCGCGCCACCTCGCCCCAGGCGGCCACCTTCTGCGCTCGCATCAGCGGCGTCAGGTCGTCGAGGACCACGACCGCGCCGGGCGGCGCCCCGGCGGGGCCCGACAGGGCGACGACGGTCGTCGCGAGATGGCGCTCGCGGCCCCTGGCGGGAAACTGGACCTCGCGCTCCTGCCGGCCGCTGCGTCCCGACAGCAGGCGGTCGATCAGGGCGAGGATCTCCGCCCGGCCGGGCCCGGTGAGAATGTCGGCCGCGCGGCGTCCCACGGCCGAGGCATCGATGTCGAGCAGGCGGCAGGCCGCCGCGTTGACGGCCGTCGTTGCGCCCTCGGCGTCCACCACCAGGACTCCCGTCCCGACTGTCTCCAGCACCGTTTCCATCAGCCGCCGACGCTCCTCCAGCTCCTGGTTCTTGCGAGCGAGGCCGCTCCGGGACAGCTCCACCTCCTCCTCGCTGCGTGCGACGCGCTCCGACATCCGGTTGAACGACGCGATCAGGGCGGTGAACTCGTCGTCGCCCGCGGAAAACTCCACCTTGACGCCGCGGTCGCCCGAGGCGATGCGCTCCGCGCCCTCGGCGACCAGGCGTAGGGGCGCAGTGATGCGGCGCGCCAGGTACAGCGACAGCCAGACGGCGCCGAACAGGATGAGGAGCGCCGGGAAGATGTAGAGAGAGAGGTACACGCCCAGGATGGCCTCGCGCTTCGCCTGGGTCTGGCGGAACTTCAGGTAGCGCTCCTGGACCTCACGGGCCTCGCCGGCGACGTCGCCGGGCACGAAGCTCGAGACGATGACCACGCCGGCCACGCCCCCCGCCTCGTCGCGCACGGGAGCCGCGGCGCGGACGAGCTCTCCCGTGCCCCAGGGGACCGTGACCTCGACGGCCCGCCCCTGGCGGGCTGCCTCGGCCAGCGCCTCGCCGGAGGCGGCATCGTAGGGGAACGCGGGGAGGCGCGGATCCATCACGGCCAGCACCTCGCCCTCGCGCGTCAGCACGTTGACGAGGTCCATGCGCAGCTCGCGTGCACGGACCTCGACGGCGCGGCGGAGCCGGGCCTGTCCCGTCGCCTCCAACAACTGGCGCGCCTGCAACTCGCGCGCCAGCGCCCCCGCGTGCACGCGGCTTCGTTCCGCGACCGACTCGCGGAGCGCGGTCCCGAGAGCCTGCGACGACGAGAGAATCCGCTCCACGTCCACGTTGAACCAGCGATCCACGGTCTGCTGGATCAGGTCCGTGCCCACGAGGATCAGCAGCACCGACGGCGCGGTCGCCATGAGCAGGAACACCAGGACGAGGCGCAGCCGGAAGCGCGCGCCGAGCACGCCTCGCCGCCGCTCCAGGATCACGCGCACGAGGTTCCGGCCCAGGACGAAGACCAGCACGAGGAGCAGGGTCAGGTTGAGGACGGTCAAGCCGTACAGCAGCACCGAGGCGAGGAAGTCGGGCGAGAAGTCACGGCTCTTGCGAAGGAGGACCTCGACGAGGACCAGGAGGCCGAGGACGGCCGCGGCCGCAGCCAGGACGAGGCGCGCGTTGTTACGAAAGGGCGTCCGAGGCGGCATGGCCCGAATCGCAGCATTGTAGCTTGCCAGCCACACTCCCGCGCAGGACCGGTTTGACCATCGCTGGGCCGCGTGCAAGATTAGGTCTTTGGGGATCAACAAGATGCGTCGTGGGCTCCACCGGGCGCTGCTCGCCCTGTTCTTGGCACCTCCAGCTCCCGCCCGCGAGCCACCTGCGATCGTCCTCGTGGCCCTCGACACCTCGGGCAGCATCGGGGGGCCGGAGCGCGCCCAGGCCCGGAACCTTGCGTTGGCCTTGCTCGAGGCCCTACCTCCGGGCTCGGAGGCGGCCGTGCTCACCTTCGACGACCAGTCGCGGCTCGTCGTGGAGCGGACCACGAACCCGGCTCCCGTTCGCGACGCGATCATGGCAGCGCGCGCGACGGGCCGCTTCACGGCCCTCCACGACGCCATCTACGACGCGAGCCGCTACCTCCGCGAAGCGCCCGACGCACGCAAGGCGATCGTGCTCCTCACGGACGGACGCGACGAGAACAGCGCCCTGAACCTCGACGACGGCCTCGCCGTGGCTACCGGCAGCGGGATCCCCGTGCTGACGATCGGGATGGGGCACCAGGAGGAGCGGAACCTACGGCGGATCGCGAAGCTCACGGGCGGCGACTACTTCGCCCTGGCGGACGCCAGCGCCGGCATGCTCGCAGACTTCATCGCCAGCCTGCCGGCGCACGCCTCACGCCCGCCCACGACGGTCGCGCCGGCCGCCGCCCCGGAAGAAGCCCCCGCGCAGGCCGCCGAGACTCCCTGGAAGCGCTGGCGGGGGGCGCTCTGGCTGCTCCTCGTGGGCGGTGTGCTGGTCGCGGGCGTGCTCCTGGCCCTCGGGCTGTCGCGCAGGGGCACGGCGTCCGGGCCGGCGGGGCCGAGCGCACACGACGCCGAGGAGCCGGCCTCCTCGGCCACGGTGATCGGCCGCATGGAATCCAACGAGGAATACCTCGAGAAGACGATCACGCTGAGCGACACGCCCGCCCTGGTGGTCCGGGGCGGCCCGCAGTCCGGCCAGTACTACGCGCTCACCGAGACGTCGATCACCTGCGTCGGCCGCGCCAAGGCGAACGACGTCGTGCTCGACGACGTCTCGATCTCGGCGCAGCACTGCCGCGTCCGCTTCGAGGACGGCCGCTTCGTCCTCCACGACCTCAAGAGCACGAACGGCACCTTCGTCAACGAGCAGCGCGTCTCGCGACACGCCCTCGAGCCCGGCGACGTCGTGAAGCTGGGCGAGACCCAGCTGCTGTTCAAGATGGACCGGCGCAAGGTATAGCCCCGCGCTACTCCCGCGTCTCGAGCAGCCCCTTGAGCGTCGCCATGAACTGGTCGACGTCCTTGAACTCGCGGTAGACGGAGGCGAAGCGCACGAAGGCCACCTTGTCCAGCTCGCGGAGGCGCTCCATCAGGAGCTCGCCGATCTGCTGGCTGGGCACCTCGCGGTCGGGGCTCTCCTGGACCATCTGCTCCACGCGGTCCGCGATCATCTCGAGGCTCTTCACCGCCACCGGGCGCTTCTCGCAGGCCTTGAGCAGGCCGGCCATCACCTTTTCGCGATCGAAGCGCTCGCGGCGCCCGTCCTTCTTGACGACGAGGTGCGGGACCTGGTCGATGCGTTCGTAGGAGGTGAAACGCTTGCCGCACGAGAGACACTCGCGGCGGCGGCGGATCACGTCGCCCTCCTTGCTCTCGCGGGAGTCCACCACCTTGTCCTCGAGGTGCGCGCAGAAGGGGCACTTCATCTCCGGTCCTCCCCGGTGTCGTCGGCAAGCTCCTGGACCCTGCCGAGTGTGAGGCCCTCGCCCGAAAGCCACAAGAGGCCCACGAGCAGCACGGGCAGGTTGGTGAGGGCGTGAAGAGCGAGGCCGGCCGCGGCGGCGGCGTGGCGGTCCGCGCCGAAGCCCTGCGTGAGCGCCAGCAGATAGGCCTCGTGGAAGCCCCCGACCATCCCCGGCGTCGGTATCGAGACCCCCACGGTCAGGAAGCCGAGGATCAGGAACGTCGAGTGAAAGGGCAGGTCCAGGCCGAAGGCCAGGCCGGCGCTCCAGATCCCCAGCGCGATGGAGAGCCAGAGCAGCACCGACTGCGCGAGGATCCACGCGAGGTGGCTGAGCGGCGCCTTGAGCACCGCGAGGCCGTCGCTGAACGACCTTGCGATGCGCGCGAGGGGCGAGGCGGCGCGCGCCGGCAGCCATCGCAGCGCGCGGTCAACGAGCGTCATCGCCTGCTCCGCCCGGAAGTGGAAGGCCGCCAGCACGACGAGCGCCGTGAAGGCGACGGCCGCCGCTCCGATCCCCGTGGCGCGGAGCACAGGCAGCGGTTCCGGACGCTGCAGCGACGGATAGGGCAGCACGTAGAGGTAGAGGAAGAAGAAGCCGAGGACCGTGATCAGGTCCACGACACGCTCCAGAACGACCGTGGCGAAGCCGGCGGCCGTCGCGACGCCGTGGCTGCGCGTGACGAGGTAGGGCCTCACGAACTCGCTCGCGCGGGGGATGAACAGGCCGCTCATGAATCCGACCACGGTGACGCGCACCAGGCGGCCGAGCGGAACCGGGGCCAGCGGCTGGAGGAACGCGCCCCAGCGCCAGGCGCGGACCACGTACGTGAGGCCAGCCGACACGACGATGCCCGACAGCCAGCCGGGATGGGCGGAGCTGAGCGCCATCCCGAGCTCTCGCGCGTCCACGCCGCGAAAGAAGAAGCCGAGGAGCACGACCGCGATGAGGGCACCGACGAGGAGGCGGACGCCTCGGCCGGCCCTCAACGGGCGGCCTCGACTCCGCGCAAAGCCTTTCGGTTCATAGACTTGATGACTGAAGTGGACTCTACTACAATGCCGCTTCCATCGTCAATCCGGAGCCGGGCGGAGAAACTTGAACCTGCCTCGGACTGAGCCCGTTTCTCGGAGCGAGGGGTGGTCTGCCCTCCAGGGTGCGGCGTGACCGAGGGCGACTCCGACCTCCTCGACAGGTGCCGGCGTGGAGACGAGGCCGCATGGCGCGAACTGGTGACGCGCCACTCGAGAAAGGTGTTCGGGCTGTGCTACCGCTTCTCCGGTCGGGTGGACGAGGCCGAGGACCTGACGCAGGAGGTCTTCCTGCGCGTGTATCAGAGCCTCGACCGGTACCGATCGAGCGCAGGCGCGTTCAAGACGTGGCTCATGACCGTCGCCCGCAACCACGCGATCGATCACTACCGCCGACGGCGGGAGGAGCGGCAGCGACGTGACGACAGTGCCGAGGGCGAGCTCGAGCTCCTGCCGTCAGGCGAGGAGGGGCCCGTGATGGCCCTCGAGCGCGCCGAGCGCGTTCAGCTCGTCCAGCGCGGCCTCAAGGCCCTGCCCGAGGACCTTCGGGAGCCGATCATCCTGTGCGACCTGCAGGGCCTGCCCTACGACGAGGCGGCCCAGGTGCTCGAGGTGCCCTTGGGCACCGTGAAGAGCCGCCTCAACCGCGGGCGCCTCGAGCTGGCCAAGCGCCTGCTCGCGAAGCGCGCGGTCCTGACGGGACGCGGCTGATGGACTGCGCCCGCGCCCGCGAGCTGTTCTCCGATCACCTCGAGGGAAACCTCGATCCGAGCCTCAAGGGCGATCTCCACGACCACCTCGTCACGTGCCGGGCCTGCGCCGCCCTGAGGGCGGCGTTCGGCGAGGTCGTGGACGCGCTGCGGACCGCGCCGGAGCTGCCCGTCCCGCTGGGCCTCGTGGACCGCGTCGTCGAGGCCACGCGCCGTCTGGGCCGGCCGCGGGCGGCGTTCCGGCCCCAGGCCATGCCGCTCTGGATGCAGGCCGCCGCCGCCGCCGTCGCGCTCGCCATGACCGGCGGCCTGTTCGCGGTGCTCAGCCCCGGGACCCGCGCCCGGCTCGGCCGGGCCGTGGACCGGACCCAGCGCTTCGGCGTCTACGTTGCGGAGCGCACGGATCGCGCGATCGAGGAGCTCCGCCTCCTGCGCATCGTGGTCGGCACGGCGTTCGAGGGGCGCGTGGACCGCGTCAACGAGCAGGTGGAAGACTACCGCCGCCTCCTCGAGCGCCGCAGGGCCGCCGAGCCGCAGCCAGGGAACGGCGAGGAGAAGCAAACCCCACAGGGAGGCAACTTTCCGAACTCCGAGGCCGGACGCCTCGTTAACGTCAGCGGGCGCTACGAAGGCGCCCGAGCGACTCGAAGGAGCGAAGCATGAGCAGCCCCGACGTTCCCGAGACGAACCTGCCGCCGTTGCCGGCACCGCCGAGCGGCCCGCCGGGCGCCGCGACGGCGCGGATGTCCCTCATCAGGAACCCGTGGGTGGCCGCGGGCCTTTCGTTCCTCTTTCCGGGCCTGGGACAGATCTACAACGGCCAGGCCCAGAAGGCCTTCATCTTTCTCGCAGGGTTCGTGGGCTGCATCTACGCCTCGATCGAGGTCAACCCGCTGCCGTTCGCCTTCGGCATCCCGTTCGTCTACTTCTTCAACATCATCGACGCGTTTCGCAGCGCGTCCCTGGCCGCCGCTCGGGCCACGGGCCGCGAACCGGCCGACGACATCGTCGCCGAGTCGCCGGCCTGGGGCATCTCCCTGATCGCCCTCGGCGCCGTCATCCTGCTCCACAACTTCGGCTGGCTGAGCCTCGCCGCGCTCGCGCGCTGGTGGCCGCTCGTGCTGATCGTGGCGGGCGCCTGGTTCCTCAAGGACTCCCTGCGCAAGCGCGAGGAGCGCAAGGACGATGGCCCTTCGGTTTAGGCCGGAGGGGGTCACGGCTGGCCTGGGGCTCGTCGGGCTGGGGATCCTCAGCGCGCTCTCGAACCTGGGCTACCTCGACCTTCTCAGGGCCGTTCGACACTCCTGGCCGTTCCTGCTGATCGTATGGGGCGCGCTGGAGCTCCTGCTGACGTACTCGCAGCGGAGGGCGTCGTGAGGGGAACCCGCATCCTGCTGCTCCTCTCGCTGCTCGGCCTCGGAAGCAGCGTCGAGACCGCCTATCGGCTCCGGGAGCAGCTCGGCGTCGGACCGTTCGGCTGGCGGGTTCTCGGCGGCAAGTTCTACGGCCCGTCCTTCGACTTCGACGAGAAGGCCGAGCGGGCGCTGGCTCCCGGCGTTGCCGTGGAGATCGAGAACGCGTTCGGCGACGTCGAGGTCGCGGCGGGCGGTCCGGGCAAGGTCGAGATCGCGCTGCGCAAGGTGGTGTACCTGGGCAGCGAAGCCAGGGCCCGGGCGTTCGCCCAGCGCATCCGGCTCGAGGCGGAGGTCTCGGAGGGCCGCCTGCGGATCCGCACCAACCGGGCCGAGCTCGAGCGCGAGGGCGACGCGTTCGCGATCGGATTCGAGACCCACGTCACGATCCGCGTGCCGCCCGACACCGCGGTGGCCCTCAAGGGCTCCCACGGCCGGGCCAGCGTCGAGGGCGCCGGACAGACGCGGATCGAGAACCAGTTCGGCGACGTGCGCGCTCGCCGCGTCGGTCCCCTGACGGTGGACTCGGGCCATGGGGACGTCGACGTCGAGGGCGTCACGGGCGAGCTCGTCGCCCAGGTCCGCTTCGGCGAGACGGTCGCACGGGACGTGTCGGCTGCGGCGAGGCTCGTGAGCGAGCACGGCCACGTCACGACGGAGCGCACCGGTGCCCTCGACCTCCAGGTCCAGCACGGGGGCCTCAAGGCCGACACGGTCAACGGCGACCTCGACGTGCGGGGCGAGCACTCGGGGATCGAGGCGCGGCAGGTTCACGGGGCCGCACGGATCACCACCAGCTTCGAGGACGTCACCCTCGAGGACGTCGCCGCCGACGCGCGGGTGCGCGTCGAGCACGGCCACGCCAAGTGCGCGCGCATCAAGGGCGCCCTGGTCGCCGAGTCGACGTTCGGCGACGCCGAGCTCGAGGACGTCGAAGGCGCCGTGGAGGCCACGGTGTCCCACGGCGGGGTGCAGGGCGCTCGCCTCCTCGGCGGAGTCAAGGCCAAGGCGGAGGGCGACGATATCGTGCTCGACTCCTTCCGCGGCGAGGTCACCGCGGAGGCCGAGCGCGGCAGCGTGCGCCTGTCTCCCGACGGCGCCCTGACGGCGAACCTGAAGGCCAGCGCCCGCTTCGGTAGCGTGAGCCTCGGGGTCCCCGAGGGCAGCCGCTTCGCCATGGTCGCCGGCGTGGAGCGCGGCGATCTCCGCGTGTCCTTGCCGGGACTGCAGCTGTCCGAGAGCTCCACGGACCGGCTGCGTGGGCGTCTCGGCGAGGGCGGCGGCACCGTCGAGCTCCAGGCCGATCACGGCGACGTGCGCGTCTCCCGGCCGGGATCGCTCGACGACGAATAGGCGGTGACCGGGCGCACCTTCGCGCCCTTTTCGCCTTGCGCCGCAGTTCGCGCATTCAGTAGACTCGCCGGCCTTCAAAGCGAGCCGCCATGACGACGCCTGCCACGAGAGCCGACCCGGGTCCCCTTCTCGAGACCAAGCTCCCGGGCGTGCCTCTTTGGCGGCGCGGCAAGGTGCGGGACGTCTACGACCTGGGCGACCGCCTGCTGATCGTCGCCACCGATCGTCTGAGCGCCTTCGACGTCGTGTTGAGCACGCCGATCCCCGACAAGGGACGCGTGCTGACCCAGCTGTCGCTCTTCTGGTTCCGCCTCCTCGACGACGTCGTTCCCAACCACGTGGTCACCGCCGACGTGGACGAGTACCCCGCGGAGCTGCGTCCCTTCCGCGACCAGCTCGAGGGGCGCTCGATGCTGGTGCAGAAGACGGACCCGCTGCCGGTCGAGTGCGTCGTGCGCGGGTTCCTGACAGGGTCCGGCTGGAAGGACTACGTGCGGACCGGGGCCGTGTGCGGCATCGCCCTGCCGGCGGGACTCCGCGAGTCGGATCGCCTGGACCCGCCGATCTTCACGCCGTCGACCAAGGCCGAGACGGGCCACGACGAGAACATCCCCTTCGAGGAATCGGCCCGCCTCGTGGGAGCGGAGCGGGCTCGCGCCGTGCGCGAGCTGAGCCAGGCGCTGTACGAGCGCGCTCGCGTCCACGCCGAGGCTCGCGGCATCCTCCTGGCGGACACGAAGTTCGAGTTCGGAATCCGGGACGGCTCCATCGTCTGGATCGACGAGGCGCTGACGCCGGACTCCTCGCGTTTCTGGCCGAAGACGGGCTACGCCCCGGGTCGGGCGCAGCCGAGCTTCGACAAGCAGTACGTCCGCGACTACCTCGAGACGCTGAGTTGGGACAAGCGGCCTCCCGGGCCGCCGCTTCCCGCGGAGGTCGTCGCGCGGACGCGCGAGAAGTATCGCGAAGCTTACACCCTCCTCACGGGACGGGAACTCTGACGGGAGCCCACGGTGAAGCAGGAGATGGACAGCCTAATCTCGCAGATGGTGGACAGGGGCATCCTCTTTTCGGAGGCCCGTCGCGAGTTCGAGAAGCGCTTCATCGCGCGGGTGCTGCAGCGCCACCGGGGAAACCTGTCCCGCGCCGCGAAGGACCTGCGCATCCACCGCAACACCCTGGGCAAGAAGATCGTCGAGTACAAGCTGCAGGCCTAGCGGCGGGCGCTGGCGGCCGAGCCGCCTGACGCCACGTGCCCAGGGCGTGGGCAGCGGGCGCATCAGGTGGTGAGCGGCGAGCCACGCGAATCGCCTCCAAGACGCGTCCCGGACGAGGGCGCTTCGATCATCATCTTGCTCCTTCGCTTGGACTTGGCGGGCTGCGGGACCGGCGCCTCCCCATGCGCCCTGGCCACTGGCAGCGGCCTTGCTCTCCCAGGCCGGGCGACGCGCCGGCAAACAGGGGCGAGGGGATTGACCCAACCGGAGAAGGGAGTAAGCTTCCCTCGCACCCGAGAGTCTCCGAGGCCTGTTCTTCTCGGCCCGCCGGGCCGGGGGAGGAGAAATGGAAAAGCGGACGACGCTTGTCCTGACGGTGATTTGTGCCTTGACCGTGTCTGCGTCGATCAGTTGCGGAGGGAAGAACCCGACGGAGCCGACCAAGGGCGCGACGAACGCGCCCGCGAGCGCTGCCGGTGATGACGGTTCAGTGACCGCCCTGGCCACCTCGAGCATGCGATGGACGATCGCCGACCGGTGCTATCGCGACCGCTATGGCTACCAGTGGCGTGTGTTCGACATGGCCACCAAGAAGCGTTACCCCTCGAGCGGTTACTACCGGACACCGAGCGGCGGCACGAAGACGGCGACGATCTCGTGCACCACCGGCCACAAGATGTGCGTCGGTGGCACCTCCTATCCTGCCACCTCGTACCAGTTCGGGGTCGGCATCAACGGGACGCGCAGGGCGACCAACCTCTTCTGCCGGTTGTGTGGCAACACCAGCTATCGGCTCACGTCCTACTGCCTGGCCGGGCTGGCGCCCGGCGAGGACGAGTGGACCGAAGAGACGTCGAACCTCGATGCGTCCGAGTCATTGGCGGAGGACACCGAGGGCGAAGAGTTCGTGATCGAAGACGAGTAGGCCCCATTCCGCGGGCCGCGTTCCGGGCGCCAGGGGACGCGGCCCGACGTCTCAGCCCTCGGAACCTGCGTCCGAGCCTTGACAGGGCGCCGCAGACATCTTAGATTAGCACTCGGTAGGTGTGACTGCTAAGTCACGCCAGCAGACTGTCAGGTTCACTAAGCCCCTCATGGGGTTGATTTTAAAACCGAAGGAGACCGAAGAAGCATGAAGGTTCGTCCGCTTCACGATCGGCTGCTCGTCCAGCGCATCGAGGAGAAGGAGACCGTCAAGGGGGGCATCATCATCCCCGACACCGCGAAGGAGAAGCCCCAGGAGGGCAAGGTCATCGCGGTGGGCAACGGCAAGATCCTCGAGAACGGCACCAAGCTGGCGCTCGACGTCAAGGCCGGCGACAAGATCCTGTTCGGCAAGTACTCCGGCACCGACATCAAGATCGACGGCGAGGAGTACCTCATCCTGCGCGAGGACGAGGTCCTCGCGGTGATCGGCTAGGCCGGTAAAGGAGACCAGTCAGACATGGCGAAGCAGATCACGTACGGCGACGAGTCGCGCCAGGCGATCCTGCGCGGCGTCAACCGCCTGGCGGACGCCGTGAAGGTCACTCTCGGCCCCAAGGGCCGCAACGTCGTCCTCGACAAGAAGTTCGGCTCCCCCCTCATCACCAAGGACGGCGTCACGGTCGCCAAGGAGATCGAGCTCAAGGAGCCCCTCGAGAACATGGGCGCCCAGATGGTGCGCGAGGTCGCATCGAAGACCTCCGACGTGGCCGGCGACGGAACCACCACCGCGACCGTCCTCGCCCAGGCGATCTACCGAGAGGGCAGCAAGAACGTCACGGCCGGCGCCAACCCCATGGAGCTGAAGCGCGGTATCGAGAAGGCCGTCGTCGTCATCACCGAGAAGCTCAAGGAGCTCAGCAAGCCGGTCAAGGGCAAGATGATCGCGCAGGTCGGCACCGTCTCGGCCAACAACGACGAGACCATCGGCAAGATCATCGCCGAGGCGATGGAGAAGGTCGGCAAGGACGGCGTCATCACCGTGGAAGAGGCCAAGTCCATGGACACGACCCTCGAGGTCGTGGAGGGCATGCAGTTCGATCGCGGCTACCTGTCGCCCTACTTCGTGACCGACCCCGAGCGGATGGAGTGCGTCCTCGAGAACGCCCTCGTGCTCATCCACGAGAAGAAGATCTCGAGCATGAAGGACCTGCTCCCCGTCCTCGAGCAGGTCGCCAAGATGGGCAAGCCCCTGCTCCTCATCGCCGAGGAAGTGGAGGGCGAGGCCCTCGCCACCCTGGTCGTCAACAAGCTGCGCGGCACGCTGCAGGTCTGCGCCGTCAAGGCGCCGGGCTACGGCGACCGCCGCAAGGCCATGCTCGAGGACATCGCGATCCTGACCGGCGGCAAGGCGATCACCGAGGACCTGGGCATCAAGCTCGAGAACCTCAAGGTCGAGGACCTCGGCAAGGCCAAGAAGGTCACCATCGACAAGGACAACACGACGCTCGTCGAGGGCGCCGGCAAGCCCCAGGCGATCGAGGGCCGGGTCAAGCAGATCCGCACCCAGATCGACGAGACGACCTCCGACTACGACCGTGAGAAGCTCCAGGAGCGGCTCGCCAAGCTGGTCGGCGGCGTGGCGGTGATCAAGGTCGGCGCGGCCACCGAAACCGAGATGAAGGAGAAGAAGGCCCGCGTCGAGGATGCCATGCACGCCACCAAGGCGGCCGTGGAGGAGGGCATCGTGGCCGGCGGCGGCGTGGCCCTGCTGCGCTGCCAGAAGGCCGTCGACGACATCAAGGCCAAGGGCGACGAGAAGGTCGGAATCGAGATCATCCGCCGCGCCCTCGAGGAGCCGCTGCGCCAGATCGCGCAGAACGCCGGCTTCGAGGGGGCCGTGGTCGTCGCTCGCGTCCGCGAGGCCAAGAGCGCCGATGAGGGCTTCAACGCCCAGTCGGACGACTACGAGAACCTGGTCGAGGCGGGCGTCATCGACCCGACCAAGGTGGTCCGCTCGGCGCTTCAGAACGCGTCGTCGATCGCGTCGCTGCTGCTCACCACCGAGGCCCTCGTCTCGGAGATCCCCGAGGAGAAGAAGGGCAACGGCATGCCGGGCGGCGGAATGCCCCACGGCGGCGACTTCTAGACCACATTTTCACGCGCAGACGTACCGAGGGGAGCCGCAAGGCTCCCCTTCTTCTTGTAGCCTCGGCCTATGATCCGCGCCGCGTGCGTTTCCCGCGGCTGCTCCTGTAGGCGAGCGTCTTCGCGCCCTCCGGGCGCGTTCAGCCGCGGGCGGCCTTCACGTCGGCGGCAGTCACCTCGACGTCGTAGAGCGTGCCGGCGACTTTCTCGGGCGGCGTCACCAGGGCGCGCTCGACCGCCAGCCCGATGGCGGCGTGGAGCTGCGGGTCGGGCGGAGCCCCGGCGCGGGCCGGAAGCAGGACGCGGAATCCGCGGTTGCGCTCGACGTCGTGGACCTCGAAGACGCGCGGGTCCCCCGTCCCGGGCGTGACCTCGGTGAGCTGGAGCACGATGTTGAGCTTCGGGCTCTTGACCTGCTTGAAGACCGCGGTCATGCCTTTCCGTCCTAGCTGGGCAGCTTGAACTGGACCCGCACCGGCATCCAGACCTTGACCGGCACGCCGTCCTTCGTCGCCGGCCGGTAGCGGCGCTTCTTCGCGTTGTCCACGGCCGCTTCGTCGAGCCCCACCTTGCTTCCCGCGCCGGTCACGATCTTCGCGTCGGTCACCACTCCTCGCTCGTCGACCAGGATGTTCAGCTCCACGGCGCCCTCGACGCGCTGCCGCAGCGCCATGGCCGGGTAGTTGAGCGGCGGCGTCTTCTCCGGTATGGGCGGCGTCACCCCGAGGTCGCTGATGTCGACGAGCGCGCCGGGCTTCAGCGCGACCTGGGTCGTCGGGGGGACTGTCGTGGTCGGGGGCAGCGTCGTCGTCGTGGCCGCCGCCGCGGCCGCCGCAGCCGCCTCCTCGGCACGCCGCCGCTCCTCTGCGACGTGCGCCTCCTCGGCCGCCTTGGCCTCCTCGAGCTTGCGGCGCTCCTCTTGCTGGCGCTTCTCCTGCTCGAGGCGCGCCTTCTTCGCGGCCTCCTCCTGGGCTCTCGCGATCGCCGCGGGATCCGCCGTCGTGCCGAGAGCGCGGGCCTGTGCCTCGAGCTTCTTCCGCGCCTCCTCCGAGGCCTTCTGCTCGGCGGCGGCCTTCTCCGCCTCGAAGACCTTGAGTTGCTCTTCCAGCTCCTTCACGCGCTGGATGGCCGCCAAGGCCTCGGCTGACATGGTCGTGGTCGGGGCCGGGGTGGGCGAAGGCGGCGCGGCAGCGCTACCGAGGAGATACCAGGCGAGGCCACCGACGACGACCAGGACCACCGCGGCGCCCACGACGAGCGGCGTCTTCGAGGATCGGGACTCTTCCTTGTGGAAGGTGAAGCCGGCCGCGGCTTCGCGGGCCGATACCCCGGCCGCGGGCTCCGGCGCGTGGGCGGGCGCGGCAGGCGCCGGAGTGTGCGTCGGGGCGGACACATGGGTCGGCTCTGGCCTGGGCGCAGTGGCCGGGATCGGCGTCGGCAACGCCACCGTAGGCGCCGTCTTCCTGGCCGCATCGTCGGCGAGGAACTCGACGTAGCTCGCCTCCTTGTCCTCCTTGAGAGCCTTCGACTCCTTGTCGATGTCGTCGCGGAAGAGGGAGTGCATGAAGAACGCGAGGTTGAAGGTGGTGGGCGTGAAGTCTCCCGAGAACAGCAGCGTGTCGATCGCCTTCCGCAGCTCCGCCATCTCGGCGTAGCGCGCCGCGGGATCGGCGGCGAGGGTTCGCTCGAGGATCTCGGCGATGGGCTCGGGGATCCTGTCGTCTTCCCCGCTCGGGCTCTGCAGCTTCGCGCCGGCGATGCGTGCGCCCGCATCGGCGCCGGGACCGAGCGCCTGGCCGGTCAGCGTCTCGAACAGCACCGCCCCTACGGCGTAGACGTCCGCGCGGTGATCGCCTGGACCCTCGGCCTGCTCCGGCGCCAGGCAGGCGGCCTCGTCGTCCCGCAGGGCGCCGGCCTCCTTCACCTTGCTCGGCCAATAGCCGAAGCCGCGCACGCGCACCTCGCCCTCGTAGGACACGAACACGTTGGCGGGGTTGATCAGGCCGTGGAAGTAGCGGCCGGCCTCGGTCTTGCGGCCATGGGCGTACTCGAGGGCCGAGCAGATCTTGCTCGAAATCAGCAGGGCGTGGTCGACCGAGAACGGGAAGCCGTCGCGGCGGCAGCGAGCGAAGATCGTCCGCAGGCTCTTCCCTTCGATGAACTCGTAGGAGATGTAGTAGGTGTTCTCGACCTTGCCGATTCCGAAGATCTTGGAGATGTTCGGGTTCTGGAGCTGCGCCGCCACCTTGGCCTGGTCCATGAGCTGCTTGGCCACGCCTGCGTTCGCGGAGAGCGCGGGCGTGAGGCGGAGCACCGCGACGAGCTTCTCGAGGCCGGCGCCTCCGAGCTTGGCGGCTCGATACTCGGTGCCCAGGCCGGACGACTCGACCTCCTCCAGCAACACGAACTTCCCGAACTTCTCCTTCTTGGCCATTCGGATGCGGGCAATCTAGCACCGCCCCCTGCAGAGCGCAAGAAAACGGCCCGAATCGAGCGCGCGTCACTCTGGACACGCGCCCCGTGCCCGGGCACGCACGCTCGCCGCCCGAAACACACGGCCAAGTCGTTGACTCGCCTGTGCGTCCCTCGCTGGCACGCGTATCGCTGACACGATGCGAGGAGGGTTGCATTGGCCATCTTGCTCAGCGCGGCGGCCGCGGCGCTCGGCTTCGCGATCGCCCTGCTCGCCGCGAAGGGGGCGCTTCGCCTGCTTCTCGACTGGACCTTCGGCCGCGGCCGGACCTAGCCGCCGCTTTCCAACTCGGGAGCTGGTACGAACAGCTCGGCTCCGTCGGGAGCCTTGAGACGAACACCGTCGTTGACGTCGGCCGAGATCAGCTCGTAGCCCGAGGCCGCCTCCCCCTCCCCCAGCAGCACGCTCTCCCCTTCCACGACGAGCGCGACCCTGAGGCGACCGGCCTGACGCACGAATCCGACGAGCCGCACCGCGGCGCTGGCCGGCGGGACCGGGGCCACGGCGAGGCCATGCTCGTCTCCGCGCGGTGCCGCGGAAGCGACGACCGCCTCGGGTGCGACTGCCGCGAACTCGAACGGGTTGCGTGCCAGAGGCGCCGACGGAGGCGGCGGGAGCGTAGGAGCGGGCGCGCTCCGAGGAGGAGGCGGCGGCGGCGACATGGCGGGACCACCTCCGCGAGTCAACGCCATGGCCCCGAGACCGACGGCCAGGGCTGCGAGCAGCAGGGCCCGCTTCACGACCCGCCCCCGGGCCTGACGCCCCGCAGCTCGACGGCGAGGCCTTCGTCCAACGCCTCGAGCCGTGCGCTCTCGAGAACCACGGCGCGGCGGAGCGGCAGGTCCCTCGCGAGGGCGGTCACGGCGGGCAACGAACCGTGGGCCGATAGCGCGAGCGACGCCGCTGCCGGAGGACGCCCGCGGGCGACCTCGAGCCTGACGCCCGACACACCGGCGCCGTTCGCCGCTGCGATCGCGTCGCGGCGCAGCCGTGCGACGTCGTCGCCGGGCCCCGCCTGGGCACCGGCGAGCACCGCCCGCAGCCGCTCGCGTGCGGTTGCGCCGCGCTCGGCGGCGGCCAGGCGCTGCGTCACGCCGCGCCTCGCCTCGCGCGCCCGGCGATAGGTGTCCTGTGCGGCGGCGGCCGCCGCGCGCTCCTGGCGGGTGAAGCCGAGGTGCAGCAGGGCCGCGGCGGCGAGCAGCAGGAGCGCCACGATTCGCGTCTTCACGACGTCTCTCCCCGGTACACCATGCGCAACGACGCACGGATCTCGCCCTCGCGGCGCTCGGGGCCCGGCGTGACGGCCTGGAAGCGCCGCGACGACGCCAGGCGGTCCAGGAAGGCGTCCCAGGCTTCGGGCGTCCGCGCCTCGACCGCGGCGTCGAGGGTGACCTCGTCCCCATATTCCACGCTCAGGGAGCGCAGCCGGACCGCGTCCGGCATGAGGGCGGTCAGGTCGGCGAGGACCCGGGGCAGCGGGGCCTCGGCGTTGAGCGCGACTCGGGTGGCCAGCGCGTCGGCGACGCTCGGACCGCGGGGCGACAGCGATCGGATGCGGTCCTCGGCGGCGGCTGCCATGCGCTCGGCCTCGGACGCCGCGGCCTGCGCACGGTTCGCGGCGTCGCGGGCGCTCACCGCCCCAAGCGCGGCGGCGAGGAAGACGAGACACGACGTCGCCAGGAAGACCCGGTCCGCGGTGCCGGCGCGCGGCCGCGGGTGGCTCGAGAGATCCATCAGAGCCCGACTCCCAGCCACGGGATCTCCTCGGCCTCGATCGGGTGGGTCTCTCCCTGCGAGCGCCAGGCCGGCTCTGCGGCGGCCCCGAGCCGCCTGAGCTCCCGCACGAGCGTCCCGACTCCAGGGCCCGCCACCCGCACGCGCGGATCCAGCCCGTCGCCTGCCAGGCGTGCCGTGCGCGCGATCTCGATCTGGAGGCGCGCCGCCTCCTCCGGCCCCGCCTCGCGCCGTCGCGAGCGGAGCACGCGCAGCTCGCCCTCGGCCCACGCCGCGATCGAGACGAAGGCATCCCCGAGGATCACGTCGACGGTCGAGGCGGACGCCGGGCCGAGGCGGCTCAAGCCCTCGAGGGCGGCGACCGGAGCCAGCTCGACGCGCTCCGAGACGAGCCCCGCCGCGGCTGCGGCCGCCTCGTAGGACTCCACGACGGACCGCCGGACCGCGACGGCGAGGATGCGGCGCCCGCCCAGCGGCAGCACGTCGACCAGCGCCTCGTGAGCGGGATAGGGCAGCCCTGCCGTCAGCCGGAAGCGCGCGAAGTCGGCGGGGGCCACGTCACCGGGAGCCTCCAGGATCGCGGCTCTCGCCGTGCCGTCCGGCAGGACCAGACTGACGGCGCCCCGCGTTCCCAGCTCTGCCGCGAGGCGCTGCAGCGCCTCCCGCACCACATCGGCGTCGCGGACGTTGCCGTCCAGGGGCGACGGCACGAGCGCGCCCGACGCGAGCGGCACGCGCCGGAGCCGCTCGAAGCGCCGCCCGCCGAGGGTGCGCGCGAGCGTCGCTCCGACGACTGCGGTGGCGTCGAACCCCGCGTAGAGCCGCGGACGCAGGAGACCCACTCGTCCATTATAGGCTCCGCCGGTGCTATGATCCGCCGCGTCGCGGAAGGGCCCGAAAGCCGCGCGGAGCGCGGCCCCGCGGCCCCTCGCCACATCCGAGCAAGCCACCGAGGAGGTCTGGTTTCATGAAAGTGTACGAGGCCCGGAGCATCCGCAACGTCGCGGTGGTGGGGCACGGGGGCTGCGGCAAGACCTCCCTGGTCGCCGCACTGCTCTTCGACATGGGCGCGACCACGCGCCTCGGGCGCGTCGAGGACGGCACGACGCCAACCGACTTCGACCCCGACGAGATCGAGCGGAAGATCAGCCTCCAGGCCGCCCTGGCGTTCGGCGAATGGAAGAAGTGCAAGCTCAACCTGCTCGACGCCCCGGGCTACGCCAACTTCCTGGCCGAGGCCAAGGCCGCGCTCCGGGTGGCGGACGCCGCCGCCGTGGTGGTCGACGCCGTCTCGGGCGTCGAGGTGCAGACGCAGAAGGTGTGGGGGATCGCCGACGAGCTGGGCCTGCCTCGGCTGTTGATCGTGAACCGCATGGACCGGGAGCGCGCCTCCTTCGCCAGGTGCCTGGAGGGCCTGGAGCGGTCGTTCGGGCGGGGCGTCGTGCCCCTCGCGATCCCCCTCGGCGAGGAGAAGGCCTTCGTGGGCGTGGCCGACCTCCTCTCCGAGAAGGCCTTCGTCTACGCCGACGACCAGAGCGGCAAGCACCAGGGGGTCGACGTGCCGTCCGAGGCGCAGAGCGCGGTGAAGGCCGCTCGGGAGAAGCTGGTGGAGATGGTCGCCGAGAGCAACGAGTCGCTGCTCGAAGCGTTCTTCGACAAGGGCACGCTGCCCCAGGAGGACCTGCTCAGCGGGCTGCGGTCGGCCGTCGCAGCCGGCAAGCTCTTCCCCGTCCTGCCCGCCTCGGCAGGGCGGAACGCCGGGCTGCACCCGCTCCTCGAGGCGATCGTGGAGCT
The DNA here is from genome assembly GCA_035691285.1 of Vicinamibacteria bacterium. Classification (GTDB taxonomy): domain Bacteria; phylum Acidobacteriota; class Vicinamibacteria; order Fen-336; family Fen-336; genus DATFEN01. Next base: position 27,699 of record DASSJI010000284.1, read on the forward strand.
GCTGCCGTCCCCTGCCGAACGGCCGGAGGCCAGGGGCCTCGACGCCATGAAACAGGAGGCCGCGCGGCCTCCGCGCCCGGACGCGCCGCTGTCCGCCTTCGTGTTCAAGACGCTCGTCGACCCCCACGCCGGCCGCATCTCGCTCTTCCGCGTCTACTCGGGCACACTGAAGGCCGACTCCACGGTCCACAACACGACCCGCGACGCTCCCGAGCGGGTCGGCGCCCTGGAGCTGCTCCAGGGCAAGCAGCAGACCCCCGTGCCCGAGATCCAGGCGGGCGATCTCGGGGCAGTCGCGAAGCTGAAGGAAACCCAGACAGGCGACACGCTCGGCGACAAGACGCAACCGATCGTCTACCCGGCGGTGACGTTCCCGGAGCCCTCCACCACGTTCGCGATCGAGCCCAAGACCCGAGGCGACGAGGACAAGATCTCCGCCGCGCTCCATCGCCTGATGGAGGAGGATCCGGTTCTGCGCATCTCGCGCGACGCCCAGACCCACGAGATGCTCCTCTCGGGCATGGGCCAGCTCCACGTCGAGGTGGTGGTCGCGCGCCTGCGCAAACGCTTCAAGGTCGAGGTGAACCTCAAGAAGCCGAAGATCCCGTACCGCGAGACGATCAAGGGCTCGGCCGAGGGGCACGGCCGCCACAAGAAGCAGACCGGCGGCCACGGCCAGTTCGGCGACTGCAGGATCCGCATCAAGCCGCTGCCGCGCGGGTCCGACTTCCAGTTCGTGGACGACATCTTCGGCGGATCCATTCCCAAGAACTTCATTCCTGCCGTCGAGAAGGGCATCCAGGAGGCGCGCACGCGCGGCTTCGTGGCCGGCTACCCCATGGTGGACTTCCAGGTGGAGCTCTACGACGGCCAGTACCATGACGTCGACTCCTCGGAGCTCAGCTTCAAGATCGCCGGCTCCCTGGCCTTCAAGGACGCCGTGGCGAAGTGCCGTCCGACGCTGCTCGAGCCGATCATGCGCGTCGAGATCGCCGTGCCCGAGGAGTACGCCGGCGCCGTGATGGGCGACCTCTCCAGCCGGCGCGGCCGGCCACAGGGCATGGAGCCGAAGGGCGGCAGCCAGGTGATCCAGGCCGAGGTCCCCATGGCCGAGATGCTGAGTTACGACGCCGACCTCACCTCGATGACCGGGGGCCGTGGCTCGTACCACATGGAGCTCGACCACTACGACGAAGTCCCCTTCCAGCTCCAGGACAAGATCGTCGCGGCCGCCAGGGCCGAGCGCGGCGAGGTGAAGGAAGAGGCTTAGGGCGCCGCGACGCCGTTACTCCGGCACGGACAACCACGGAGAGCACAGAGACAAACGAAGAGGACACAGAGGACAATAGTCGACATGCGGGTTGCTCTCCGTCACCTCATCTTCTCGGTGCTCTCTCCGTTCCTCCTCTGTGTCCTCTGTGGTTTCCTGGCCGGGGTCGCGGTCGCGCAGGAGCAGGAGGCCTCGCCGAGGGTCGCCGGCACCGACGTACCGCCGCCCAAGCGCACGCGGCTCGTCCTCCCGGTGTACCCGCCCGAGGCGCAGGAGAAGGGCCAGCACGGGATCGTGATCCTGGAGCTGCGCATCGACGTGCAGGGCAAGGTTTCCGACGTTCGGGTGATCCGGAGCATCCCGCCCTTCGACGCCGCAGCGATCACGGCCGCCAGGCAATGGGAATACGAGGTGACGCGGGTCGAGGGCAAGCCGGTCAGCGTGCTGCTGACCGTCCCGATCACCTTCGCGCTGCGCGTGCCCGAGGTGTCCCGTCAGGAGGGTGTCCCCGAGCTTCGTGGCGGCGTCTCGCCGGTCTACCCGAAGGGCGAGCGGGGATCGGGTCGGGCCGTCGTCGACGTGACCCTGTCCCCGGAGGGCCAGATCGCCGAGATGGAGGTCGTCAGCGGAGACGGCGCGTTCCGCGACGCGCTGCTTCAAGCGTTGCGGACGTGGCGCTTCGCCGCGCCCCAGGCCGGAACCCTCGTGTCCTTCCGCGTCGAGGCCGACTTCGAGCCGGGAAAGCGGGACGTGCCCGACAAGGTCGCGGTCCGGCTCGCGGGGCTGCGCTCCAGTGAGGCTCCATCGCCCCCGCCAGACGTCGCGACGCCGCCGACGGCCGCACCGGCGACGGAACCGCCGGCAGGCCCCCCGCCCGCCCCCGAGCCCGCGGCGCCGCTCCCTTCGCCGCCCCCGGCACCCGCCCCGGCTCCAACGCCCCGGCCCGAGCCCCCGACACCGGCTGCGACTCCAGCGCCGCCCGTCGAGGTGCTCACCGCACCGCAGCCGCCGCGTCCGCCGGCGCCGGCTCCCGTCGCCGGAACGTCCGCCGTCGAGAACGTGACGCTGGGCGTCGGCGTGCCCGACCTCGCCCTGGGGCGGCGGCCGGTGGCCCCGCCCCTGGCGCGGATGTCAGCCGCCTCCGGCTCCGTCGAAGTGCGCTTCGCCGTCAACGCCGCCGGCCAGACGTCGCTGCTCGGCGTGGACGGCCCCCCGCTGCTCAAGCCGGCAGCACAGAGTGCCGTGGCGTCGTGGACCTTCCGGAGGACGACGGCCGAGCGGCTCTACTTCACTGCCGTGTTCACGTACGATGGCGACGCGGCCAGCGCGGTCGTGAAGCCCACGCCCGAGGCCGCTCCGCCCGCGACAGCTCCTCCGCCGGCTCCCGAACAGCCCGCCCCCGCCCCGACACCCCCGCCCACCCCGTAGGCGGGATCCGCCTAGGCCTTGGCCTCGGCCTCCTTGGCCTTCTTCGCCCGGGCCTTGGCGGCCGTCTCCTTCTTCTCGCCCTTCTCGCCCTTGGCCTCCTTCGGGGCCTGCTTGGCCTTGCCCTTGCCCTTCTCCTCCTTGCCCTCAGGCTTGTACTCGGACCCGAGCAGCTCGAGGATGGCCATCTCGGCGCCATCTCCACGGCGCGGGCCGAGGCGCAGGATGCGGGTGTAGCCGCCTGGGCGCGCGGCGAAGCGCGCGCCCAGGGTGTCGAAGAGCTTCTTGACGACCGCGGAATCGTGGATGTCGCGGAGCACGAGGCGCCGCGCATGGAGGCGGTCGTCCTCGCGCTTCGCCATGGTGATCAGGCGCTCGGCGTAGGGCCGCAGCTCCTTCGCCTTCACCAGGGTCGTCCGGATGCGCTCCTTGTCGAACAGCGAGGTGGCGAGGTTGCGGAGCAGCGCCACGCGATGCGGCGTGATCCGCCCCAGCTTCCGTCTCGCGACGCGGTGTCTCATGCTACTGGTCCTGCGGCTGTTGCCAGTTGTCGAGCTTCATGCCGAGGGAGAGCCCCATCGCACCGAGGATCTCCTTGATCTCGTTCAGGGTTTTCCGGCCGAAGTTCTTGGTCTTGAGCATCTCGGCCTCGGTCTTCTGCACCAGCTCGCCGATGGTCCGGATGTTCGCGTTCTTGAGGCAGTTGTAGGAGCGCACCGACAGCTCCAGCTCGTCGACGCTCTTGCCGAGCTTCTCGTAGGTGGCCTCGCGGTCGGCGTCGGAGATCTCGACGGCCTGCTCCTCGGCCGACTCGTCGTCCTCCACGTTGACGAAGATCGTGAGGTGGTCGCGCATCAGCTTGGCGGCGAGCCCGACGGCGTCGCGAGGGGAGATCGCGCCGCCCGTCCAGACCTCCAGCGTCAGCTTCTCGTAGTCGGTGGCCTGGCCGACACGCGCCGCGTCGACGAAATAGTTGACCTTTTTGATCGGCGAGTGGACCGAGTCCACGGGGATCCAGCCGATCGACAGGTCCTCGTCGAAGTTCTTGTCGGCCGACACGTACCCGCGGCCCTGCTTCACCCGCATCTCCAGGGCGAGCGTCGAGCCTTGGCCCAGCGTGGCGATGTACGCCTCGGGGTCCAGGATCTCGATGTCGGGATCAGGGGTGATGTGCTTGGCCCGCACCTCTCCCGACTCGGAGGTCTTCAGGACCAGCGTCTTCGGATGGTCCACGTGCATCTTCAGCGGGATGCGCTTGAGGTTGAGGATGAGATCAGTGGTGTCCTCCATCGCCCCCGGGATCGGGGAGAACTCGTGGAGCACGCCCTCGACCCGGACGGCGGTGATGGCGGCGCCCTCGATGCTCGACAGGAGCACCCGACGCAGGGCGTTCCCCACGGTGGTGGCGAAGCCCCGCTCGAACGGCTGTGCGAAGAAGCGCCCGTACTGCTCGGTCTGGCTCTCGCGATCGACCTCGAGGCGCTTCGGCTTCTGGAATCCCTTCCAAAGCATCTTCTTTATTGATCCTCTCTTCGAACTACTTCGAGTACAGCTCGACGATGAGCTGCTCCTGGATCGGGAAGTTCACGTCGTCCCGGGCGGGCAGCGACAGCACCTTCCCCTTCATTCCCTCGGAGTCCAGCTCCAGCCACTTCGGAACGCCCCGCCCCTTCACCGACTCGACCGAGGCCGCGACGGAGGCGTTCTTGGCCGCCCGGCCGCCCAGGGAGACCACGTCCCCGGCCCGGACCTGGTAGGAGGGGATGTTCACGCGGTGGTCGTTGACCCGGACGTGACCGTGGCGCACGAGCTGGCGCGCCTGGGCCTGGGAGCTGCCGAAGCCGAGCCGGTAGACGACGTTCGACAGCCGCCGCTCCAGCTTCTGGAGCAGCAGCGCTCCCGAGACGCCCTTCTCCTGGCTGGCGCGCTCGAAGGTGAGGGCGAACTGGCTCTCCAGCATCCCGTAGAGGCGCTTGACCTTCTGCTTCTCGCGGAGCTGCAGGCCGTAGCCCTGCACCTTCTGCTTCACGCGGCCGCCCTTGCCGTGCTGGCCTGGGGCGTAGTTGCGCTTCTCGATGGCGCACTTCTCGGTGAAGCAGCGGTCGCCCTTGAGGAAGAGCTTCATGCCCTCCCGACGGCACAGGCGGCAGACGGAACCGATGTATCTCGCCACTGTCGCTTCTCCTAGACCCGGCGCCGCTTGGGCGGGCGGCAGCCGTTGTGTGGGATCGGGGTGACGTCGCGGATCGACTTGACCTCGACCCCGGCGGCCTGGATCGCACGGATGGCCGACTCGCGTCCGCTCCCCGGCCCCTTGACGCGGATGTCCACCGAGCGCAGGCCCGAGTCCTTCGCGACGGTCGCCGCCGCGGAGGCCGCCTGCTGCGCCGCGAAGGGAGTGCCCTTGCGCGAGCCCTTGAAGCCCAGGGTGCCCGCCGAGGACCAGCACACCACGTGCCCCTCCAGGTCGGTGATGGTCACGTGGGTGTTGTTGAAGGAGGCGTGGACGTGGGCGATGCCGTGCACCACGTGGCGCTTCTCCTTCTTCGACTTCTTCGCGACGGCGGGTGTCGTGGGCGGTGTCGTCGTCATCTTTCTTCGTCTCCTACGGCTTCGGGGCCGCGGTGGCCTTGGGCCGGATCAGCCCGCGGCGCGGGCCCTTGCGGGTGCGGGCGTTCGTGTGCGTGCGCTGCCCTCGCACGGGCAGGTTGCGGCGATGGCGCATCCCGCGGTAGGAGCCGACCTCCATCAGCCGCTTGATGTTCATCGCGATGTCCTTCCGGAGGTCGCCCTCGACGCCGCCTTCGCCCTCGATGATCTTGGCGATGCGGCTGGTCTCCTCCTCGGAGAGGTCCTTGACCCGGACGCTCGGGTCGATCTTCGCCTTCTCCAAGATGCGGTTGCTCCGCGTGACTCCGATCCCATAGATGTACGTCAGCGCGATCTCGATCCGCTTCTGACGCGGAAGGTCGACGCCTGCGATGCGTGCCATCTGCTTACCCCTGCCTCTGCTTGTGCTTCTGGTTCGGGCAGATGATCCGGACCACGCCCTGGCGGCGGACCACCTTGCACTTGACGCAGATCTTTCTCACCGACGACCTTACTTTCACTTCGTCCCTCGGTTCCTCTTGCGCACGATGCGTCCCCGCGTCGTGTCGTACGGCAGCAGCGCCACCACGACTTCGTCCCCCGGCCGGACCCTCGTCACGCCCCTGGCGCCGCCACCCAGATGGGCGACCACCTCCGGCCGGCCCTCGCCCTCGATCGCCACGCGATAGAGGGCGTTCGGCAGCACTTCGGTCACGCGGCCGCTCACCTCCAGATCCTCCGTGTCATCCGGCATGGCTCTCGCGCTGCGCGCCGTCGTACGGATAGGGCTCCGAGAGGACCCACGGTCCGCGCTCGGTGACGGCGACCGTCAGCTCGAAGTGCGCCGACAGGCTCCCGTCCACCGTGACGGCCGTCCAGTCGTCGTCCAGGACGCGCACCTCCGGACCTCCGACGTTCACCATCGGCTCGATGGCCAGGCACATGCCGGGACGCAGTCGCTCGCGACGGCCAGCCGGCCCGTAGTTGGGGATCTGCGGCTCCTCGTGGAGGCTGGTGCCGATGCCGTGGCCCACGAATTCGCGGACGACCGAGTAGCCGTTCCCCTCGGCGTGGCTCTGCACCGCGTGGCCCAGGTCGCCCACGCGGCGCCCGGGTCGGCACTGCTCGATGGCGGCCTGCAAGCACTCCTCGGTGACGCGCATCAGGCGTTGCGCCTCCGGGCCGATCGCCCCAATCGCGACGGTACGGGCCGCGTCGCCGTAGAAGCCGTCGACCACGCACCCCAGGTCGAGGCCGACGATGTCGCCGTCCTTCAGGCGGCGCGGACCGGGGATGCCGTGGACGACCTCCTCGTTCACCGAGATGCACAGCGACGCGGGGTAGCCGCGATAACCAAGGAACGCCGGCTTCGCCCCGGCCTTCACGATCCGGTCGTGGGCGATCCGGTCGAGCTCGCGCGTCGTGACTCCGGGCAGCGCGGCCGCCTCCAGGGCGTCGAGGGTGTCGACCACGATGCGGCAAGCCCGCGCCATGATCTCCAGCTCCCGCCGCGACTTCTGGACGCTCACCGGCCGGCCTCCAGCTTCGCCTGCAGCTCGTCGAAGACGACGTCCATGGGACGGTCGCCGTCGACGCGGTGGAAGCGCGGCTGGGTCCTGTAATGCTCGATGAGCGGCCGGGTGCGCTCGTCGTACTCGGCCAGCCGTTTCGCGACCACGGCCTCTTTGTCGTCCTCCCGCTGCACGAGGGGGGTCGAGCACCAGTCGCACAGGCCGGGACGTGTCGGCGGGCTCGTCTCGACGTGGTAGGTGGCCTGGCACTTCGGGCACCAGCGGCGACCCGAGAGCCGACGGAGCAGCACCTGGCGGGGCACCTCGATGTCGAACACGACGAAGCTGTCCGCGCCCGCCATGCCCTCGAGGCCCCGCACCTGCGGCAGCGTCCGCGGGAACCCGTCCAGGATGTAGCCGTTCGCGCAGTCGGGACGCGCGATCCGCTCCCGGATCATGGCGACCAGCAGCTCGTCCGGGACGAGCTGCCCCTTCTCCATGAGCGGGGCCGCCTGCAGTCCGAGCGGGGTGCCCTCGGCGATGGCCTGCCTCAACATGTCACCCGTCGAGATGCGCACGAGCTCGCGCTCCGCCGCCAGCCGACCGGCCTGTGTCCCCTTCCCCGCGCCCGGAGGGCCGAGGAAGATGATGCGGATCGGGGCGCCGGCACGGGGTGCGCTACCTCCTCCCACGAATCCTCCGGCCGCCCTTCCCTCCGAAACCGTCGTAGTGGCGCATGACGAGCTGCGCCTCGATCTGGGCCACCGTGTCCATGGCGACGCCCACGACGATCAGGAGCGACGTTCCGCCGAAGTAGAAATTGAGGCCGAGCCCCCGGGTCACCCAGTCCAGGTTGTACTCGGTCAGGAAGTTGTCGAGGGGGATCCCGATCACCGGGATCGGGTCGACCCGGAAGCCCGCGATCAAGAACTCGGGCAGCAGGGCCACCAGGGCGAGGTAGATGGCCCCTCCGAAGGTGATGCGCCCGAGGATGTGGTCCAGGTACTCCGCGGTCTTCTTGCCCGGGCGGATGCCAGGGATGAAGCCGCCGTACTTCCGCATGTTCTCCGCGACGTCGTCGGGGTTGAAGACGATGGCGGTGTAGAAGTAGCAGAAGAAGATGATGAAGGTGACGTAGAGCAGGTTGTAGAGCGGCATCGACCAGCGGAGCTGCTCCGACACCGCCTGCATCCACGGGCTCTGGGCCTGGAAGAACGAAGCCACCGTCTGCGGGAAGGCGATGATCGAGGAGGCGAAGATCACGGGGATCACGCCGCTGGTGTTGACGCGGAGCGGCAGGTGGGTGGACTGGCCCCCGTACATGCGCCGGCCCACGACGCGCTTCGCGTACTGCACCGGGATGCGGCGCTGGCCGCGCTCCACGAACACGATCGCCCCGATCACCGCCACCATCATGGCCAGCAGCACGAGGGCCGCGAGCAGCGACAGCTCGTTGCGCTGGATCTTGTCGAAGGTGTCGATCACGCCGCCGGGGAAGCCGACCACGATGCCGGCGAAGATGATGAGGCTCATCCCGTTGCCGATGCCACGGTCGGTGATCTGCTCGCCCAGCCACATGATGAAGGCCGTGCCCGTGGTCAGGGTCAACACGCACATGAGCTTGAAGCCGATCCCGGGGCTCTCGACGATCCGGAACTTGTCGGTCAGCGTCATCCGCTCGAGGTAGGCGGCGATGCCCAGGGACTGGACGATCGAGAGGAGCACGGTCCCGTACCGGGTCCACTGGGTGATCTTGCGGCGTCCGAGCTCGCCTTCCTTGGAGAGCTTCTCGAGATACGGCCACACCACGGTGAGGAGCTGCAGGATGATCGACGCGGAGATGTACGGCATGATCCCCAGGGCGAACACCGTCACCTTGCCCAGGTTCCCCCCGGAGAACATGTCCACGAGCCCCATCCAGTTCCCGCGGTTCTGCTCGAAGAAGTCGATCAGCGCCTGGGAGTTGATGCCCGGCGTCGGGACGTGGGCCCCCAGGCGGTACACGCCCAGCAGGGCGAGGGTGAACAGGACCCGCTTGCGCAGGTCCGGGATCTCCCAGATGTTCCTGAGGCTCTGCAGCATGCGCTAGCTCGCGATGACCTCGGCCTTGCCGCCGAGGCCCGTGATCCTCTCCTGGGCCTGGGCGCTGAAGCGGTGCGCCTGCACCGTGAGCGCCTTGGTGAGGGTGCCCTTGCCGAGGACCTTCACGCCGGCCAGCAGCTTCTTCACGATCCCCTTCTCCATCAGCAGGTCGGGGGTGACGATCGTCCCGGCCTCGAACCGCTCCAGGGTGCCGAGGTTCACGTAGGCGAACTCCCGGCGGAAGCGAGCGTTTGCGAAGCCGCGTTTCGGGACGCGCCGGTGGAGCGGCATCTGGCCGCCCTCGAAGCCCTCCCGGTGGCGGTGGCCGCTGCGGCTCTTCTGGCCCTTCTCCCCGCGCGTCGCGGTCTTGCCCATGCCGCTGCCCGGCCCGCGGCCGACGCGCTTCCGGTTGCGGGTCGCGCCCTTCGCCGGCTTCAGGTTGTGAAGACCCACGCTGTCCTCCTCTAGCTCTCGACGATCTCGACCAGGTGCGGCACGGCGTTCACCAGCCCGCGCACCGCGGGCGTGTCGACGCGCTCGACCACCTGATGCAACCGCCGCAGGCCGAGGCCGCGCACCGACGCGCGCTGCTTGTCCGTGCAGCCGATCAGGCTGCCGATCATGCGGACGCGGATCGTCCCCGCGGCCGGCTTCCGCTCCTTCTTCGCCTTCGTGGCCATCGTCGCGCTCCGCCCGCCTATCCCTGCGCCTCGGCGGCCGCCGCGCCGGGCACGCTCTTCTCCGGCTTCTCGTCCGTCCCGATGACCTCGGCGACGCTCTTGCCGCGCAGGCGCGCCACCTTCTCCGGCTGCTTCACGCGCAGGAGCGCGTCCATGGTCGCCTTCACGACGTTGTGGGCGGTGGTCGAGCCCAGGCTCTTGGTCAGGATGTTCTGGATGCCCGCGGCGGTGATCACGGCGCGCACGGCGCCGCCCGCGATCACGCCGGTGCCTTCCGAGGCCGGCTTCAGGAGCACCGAGCCCGAGCCGAAGCGTCCCGTGACCGCGTGGGGGATGGTCGCGCCCTGGGCGGTGATCGGCACGCGGAACACGTTCTTCTTGGCGGCCTCGATGCCCTTCTTGATCGCCGACGAGACCTCGCGGGCCTTGCCCATGCCGTAGCCCACGTGGCCCGCGCCGTCGCCGATCACCACGAGGGCACTGAAGGACAGGTTCTTGCCGCCCTTCACGACCTTCGTGACCCGGTTGATCGAGACCACCTGGTCCTTGAGCTCCAGGCTCGAGATGTCGAGTTTTTCGCTGACGTGCTTCATCCCAGGTCCTTCCCTAGAACTTGAGGCCGCCCTCGCGCGCGGCCTCGGCCAGGGCCTTGACCCGGCCGTGGTACTGGAACCCGCCGCGGTCGAAGACCACGGCCGTGACGCCCTTCTCCTTGGCCCGCGACGCGATCAGGCTGCCCACGGCCTTGGCCGCGGTCACGTTGCCGCCGAGCTTCTTCGCGCCTCGGAGCTCCTTCTCGACGCTCGAGGCGGAGCACAGCGTCCGGCCGTGCTCGTCGTCGATGAGCTGGGCGTAGATGTGGCTCTGGCTGCGGAACACAGCCAGCCGCGGGCGCTCGTCGCTGCCCGCGACGCGCTTGCGGATGCGCCTGTGGATCCGCTCGCGAGTCTCTTCCTTGGTCTTCACGCTCATGGCGACCTCTTACTTCGCCCCGCCGGCGCCGGTGGCCCCGGCCTTCCCGGCCTTCTTCTTGAGCACCTCGCCGACGTAGCGGATGCCTTTCTGCTTGTAGGGGTCCGGACGGCGCAGGCCTCGGATCTCCGCGGCCACCTGGCCCACCTTCTGCCGATCGATGCCCGAGACCACCACGCGCGTCTGCTTGTCGATCGCGATCTTGATGCCCTCGGGGATCGCGAACACCACCGGGTGGGAGAAGCCCAGGGAGAACACGACCTTCTGCCCCTCGACCTGGGCCTTGTAGCCGACGCCGACGATGTCCAGCTCCTTGCTGAAGCCCTCGGTCACGCCGCGGATCGCGTTGTTGGCCAGCGCGCGGGCCATGCCGTGGAAGGCGCGCACCTGGCGGTCCTCGCCGCTGCGCGTGCACACGAGCTCCCCACCCTTCACCTCGAAGGCGATCCCCGGCGGCACCGGGGTGTCGAGCCTGCCCTTGGGCCCCTGCACCTGGACCCGCCCCCCGGAGACGCTGACCTTCACGTCCTTCGGGATCGCGATGGGCTTTCTTCCGACGCGAGACATTTGAGGCTCCTTACCAGACGTTGCAGAGGATCTCGCCGCCCACGCCCTCGCGGGCCGCCGTCTTGCCCGTCATGACGCCGCGGGAGGTGGAGATGATGTTGATGCCCAGCCCGCCGTAGACCCGGGGGATCTCGGTCTTGGCGCAGTAGATCCGGCAGCCGGGACGGCTGACGCGCTGGATGTCGGTGATGACGCGCTCCATGCCGGGGCCGTACTTCAGGTAGATGCGCAGGGTGCCCTGCTTGCCGTCCTCGGCGACCTTGTAGTTGGCGACGTACCCTTCGTCCTTCAGGATGCGGGCGATCTCCACCTTCAGCTTCGAGGAGGGGATGTCCACCTTGGGAAGCTTGGCCCGGACGCCGTTCCGGATCCGGGTCAGCATGTCCGCGACGGGATCGGTCATATTCATCGTTCGTCTTCCTCTCGCCTCGCGCCCTACCAGCTCGCCTTGACCACGCCGGGGATGTCCCCCGCCAGGGCCAGGTTCCGGAAGCAGATGCGGCACAGCCGGAACTTGCGGAGGTAGCCCCGGGGCCGGCCGCAGCGCTTGCAGCGCGTGTACTTCCTGACCGCGAACCTCGGCTTGCGTTCCGACTTTGCGATGAGAGACAGCTTCGCCACTCGTCTCCTCCTACTGGTTGCGGAACGGCATGCCGAGGTACTGGAGGAGCAGCTTGCTCTCCTCGTCGGACTTGGCCGTCGTCACGAACGTCACGTTCATGCCCCGGAGCTTCTCGACCTTCGCGTAGTCGATCTCCGGGAAGATGATCTGGTCCTTGAGGCCCAGGGTGTAGTTGCCCCGGCCGTCGAAGGCGTTCTGGGGCACGCCGCGGAAGTCCCGCACCCGGGGCAGCGCCACGTTGAACAGCCGATCGCAGAACTCGTACATGCGCTCGCCCCTGAGGGTGACCGTGGCCGCGATCGGCATCCCGGCGCGCAGCTTGAAGGCCGCCACCGACTTGCGGGAGCGACGCACAGCCGGCTTCTGGCCGGCGATCCTGCCCAGCTCGTCCATGGCCGCGTCGAGGATCTTGATGTTCTGGGTGGCCTCGCCCACGCCCATGTTGATCACGACCTTCTGGAGGCGCGGGACCGCCATCACGGTCTCGTAGCTGCGCTCCTTCATGAGGCGCGGGACGATCTGCTTGTAATAGGCTTCCTTGATCCGGGCCGCCATCTCGTCCTCTCTACTTGTCCAGGACCGCGCCGCTCTTGGCGACGCGGACCTTGCGCCCGTCGGCGAGGACCTTCACGCCGATGCGGGTCAGCTTGTCGTTCTCGGGGTCCACCAGCATCACGTTGGAGACGTGGACCGGGGCCTCGCGCTCGGCGATGCCGCCCTTGATGTTGCGCTGCGGGTTGGGCCGGGTGTGGCGCTTGATGAAGTTCACTCCCTGGACGATCACGCGGTTCTTCTCGCGGATCACCTGGAGCACCTTCCCGCGCTTGCCCTTGTCCTTGCCCGCGACGACCTCGACCAGGTCGTTCTTGCGGATGCGGATGCGGTTTCTCTGGGCGCTTTCCGCCATGGCCTTACAGCACCTCCGGAGCGAGGGACACGATCTTCATGAACTTCTTGTCGCGCAGCTCGCGGGCCACCGGGCCGAACACGCGGGTGCCCACCGGCTCCCCGTCGGCGTTGATCAGGACCGCGGCGTTCTCGTCGAAGCGGATGTAGGTTCCGTCGCGGCGGCGCTGCTCCTTCCGGCAGCGCACGATGACCGCCTTCACCACCTTGCCCTTGCGGACGGTCTCGGGGGCGTCCGGGGCGGACTCCTTCACGTTGGCCGTGATCACGTCCCCCAGGCTCGCATACCGGCCCGTGGAACCGCCGACGGGAAGGATGCAGGAGATCTTCCGGGCGCCCGAGTTGTCGGCCACCTGGAGGATCGTGCGCATCTGGATCATGGCTTCCCCTCCCCCTAGGCCTGGGCCTCGAGGGCCAGCTCGTCCGCGCCCTGGGCGCCCTTCTGCACGATCTCCTCGACGCTCCAGCGCTTGCGCTTCGAGAGCGGACGGCTCTCCACGATGCGCACGGTGTCGCCGCGCTTGGCCCCCAGCTCGTCGTGGGCCATGAACTTCGAGGTGCGCTTGACGCGCTTGCGGTAGAGGTCGTGGCGCACGAAGCGCTCGACGGCCACCACCACCGTCTTCTCCATCTTGTCGGAGACCACGACGCCGACCTTCCGGTTCTTGCCGCGTGCCGCGGTCGTCTTGCCTTCCATTCTCGTCTCCTACCTCGCGGCCTGCTTCTCGCGGAGCACCGTCTTCAGGCGGGCGATCGTCCGCCGCGTCTCGCGGAGCTTCAGGGGGTTGTCGAGCTGGCCGAGGGCCTTCTGCACCCGCAGGCGGAAGAGCTGCTCGGCCAGCTTCTTCTCCTCGCCCTTGAGGTCCTCGACGCTCATCTCACGTGCCTTCTCGGCCTTCACCGTTAGACCTCCGCCTCGAAGCGCTTCACGAACTTGGTCCTGATCCCCAGCTTGTGGGCGGCCAGGCGGAGCGCCTCGCGGGCCTCGGCCTCGGGGATGCCCTCCATCTCATAGAGGATCTTGCCGGGCTTCACGACGCACACCCAGAACTCGGGCGCGCCCTTGCCCTTCCCCATTCGGGTCTCCTGGGGCTTCTTGGTCACCGGCTTGTCGGGGAACATGCGGATCCAGATGCGGCCGTTCCTCTTGATGAAGCGCGTGATCGCGATGCGGCCGGCCTCGATCTGGCGGTCCGTCACCCACGCGGGCTCGAGGGCCTTGAGGCCATAGTCCCCGAAGGACACCTCGCCCCCGCGCCAGGCCTTGCCCGACATGCGGCCGCGCTGCTGCTTGCGGTACTTGACCTTCTTGGGCATCAGCATGGACGTCGTCTCCTAGCCGAGGCTGCGCAGCGGACGCGGCGCGTCCTGCTCGCCCTTGTAGATCCAGCACTTCACGCCGATCTGGCCGAACGTGGTGCTGGCCTCGGCCACGCCGTAGTCGATGTCCGCGCGCAGCGTGTGGAGGGGGAGCTGGCCGTGGAGGTACCACTCGGAGCGCGCGATCTCGGCCCCGTTCAGGCGTCCCGAGACCCGCACCTTGATGCCGCGCGCGCCGAAGCGCAGCGCCGCGTCCACCGCCTTGCGCATGGCGCGCCGGAACGCGATGCGCTTCTCGAGCTGCAGCGCCACCGACTCGGAGACGAGCTGGGCGTCCAGCTCGGGCTTGAGGATCTCCTGGATGTTGATGAAGACCTCCTTGCCGGTCTTCTTCTGGAGCTCCTGCTTGAGCTTGTCGACCTCCTGACCCTTGCGGCCGATGATGATGCCGGGGCGCGAGGTGTAGATGCTGATCTTCAGCTTGCTGGCGGCCCGCTCCACCTCGACCCGGGCGACGCCGGCGTGGCTGAAGCGCTTCTTCAGGTCCTTCTTGAGGCGCAGGTCCTCGTGGAGCAGGCTGGCGTAGTCCTTCTCGGAGTACCAGCGGCTGCGCCAGGTCTTGTTGAACCCGAGGCGCAGCCCGACGGGATGGACTTTCTGACCCATGCTTACTACTTCTCCCTCTCGGCGAGGCGAACCGTGATGTGGGCCGTGCGCTTGAGCACCTGGTAGGCGCGGCCCATGGGGGCCGGCCGCACGCGCTTCAGCATGGGCCCGCGGTCGGCGTAGCACGCCGCGACGTAGAGGTCGTCCTCGTCGAGGCGCCGCTTCTGGTTCTTGTCGGCCACGTGGACGGCGTTGGCGATGGCCGACCGCAGCGCCTTCTCGACCTCCCGCGCCACGGACTTCTTCGTGAAGCGGAGGATCGAGAGGGCCTCGGAGGCCTTCTTGCCGCGGATCAAGTCGAGGACGAGCTTCGCCTTCTGGGGCGAGGTCCGAAGGTATCGGGAGCGGGCGCGGGCTTCGAGCATCGCGTCTCCCCCTTACTTCGCCGGAGGCGGAGCCGCCGGCGCCGTCCCTCCCGCCGCCGCGGCGGCGACCTTGGCCACCTTCTCCACCTTCGAGGAGTGGCCCTTGAACTGCCGGGTGGGCGAGAACTCCCCGAGCTTGTGGCCGACCATGTTCTCGGTGATGTAGACCGGGATGAACTTCTTGCCGTTGTACACGGCGAGGGTGTGGCCGACCATCTCCGGGACGATCGTGGAGCGGCGCGACCAGGTCTTGATGACCTTGCGGTCCTTCGCCTGGTTCATCGCTTCGACCTTCTTCATGAGGTGGCCGTCGACGAACGGGCCCTTCTTGAGCGAGCGTGCCATTACTTCCGCCTCTTGACGATGAAGCGCTGCGTCCGCTTGTTGTTCCGGGTCTTGGCGCCCTTCGTGGGCTTGCCCCAGGGCGTCACCGGGTGGCGGCCGCCCGAGGTCTTGCCCTCGCCGCCGCCGTGGGGGTGGTCGATGGGGTTCATCGCGACGCCGCGGTTGTGGGGCCGCCGGCCCAGCCAGCGGGTGCGGCCCGCCTTGCCCAGCGATACGTTCTTGTGGTCGAGGTTGCCGACCTGGCCGATGGTCGCGACGCAGTCGACGTGGACCATGCGGATCTCGCCCGAGGGCAGCTTGACCTGGGCGTAGTCGCCCTCCCGGGCCACGAGCTGAGCCGCGGCGCCGGCGCTCCGCACCATCTGGCCGCCCTTGCCCTTCCTGAGCTCGATGTTGTGGATCGTGGTCCCCAGGGGGATGGCCTTCAGGGGCAGGCAGTTGCCGGGCAGGATGTCGGCGCCCTCGCCGGTCATGACCGTCGCGCCGACCCTGAGCCCCTCGGGACAGAGGATGTAGCGCTTGTCGCCGTCCTTGTAGTTGAGCAGCGCGATGCGGGCCGAGCGGTTCGGGTCGTACTCGATGGCGGTCACGGTGGCCGGCACGCCGCCCTTGTCGCGGCGGAAGTCGATGATGCGGTAGCGGCGCTTGTGGCCGCCGCCACGGAACCACACCGTCTGGCGTCCCTTGTTGTTGCGGCCGCCGTGGCGCTTGCGCGGCTCGGTGAGGCGCCGCTCCGGCTCGGTCTTGGTGATCTCGTCGAAGGTCAGCGTGGACATGAAGCGCCGACCGGGCGACGTGGGGTTGAACTGCTTGAGTGCCATCTCTCCCCCTAGGCCTGCTCGAAGAACTCGATCATCTTCTCGCCCAGCTTCAGGACCACGTAGGCCTTCTTCCAGTCGGGCCTCTGGCCGACGTAGCGGCCCTGGCGCTTCACCTTGCCGTGGACGCGCAGCACGCGGACGTCCTGCACCTTCACGCCGAACAGCGTCTCGACGGCCTTGCGGATCTCGGGCTTGGTCGCGTCCCGATGCACCTCGAAGCAGACGGCGCGCTGCGTCTCGCGCACGGCGTTGGACTTCTCGGTGATGAGCGGACGCCGGATGACTTCGTTCAGGTTCCTCATGGTTAGCGGGCGAGCCTCTCTTCGAGCTTGCCGAGGGCCTCCTGGGTCACGACCAGGTGCCGGCAGTCGAGGACGTCGTAGACGGTGAGGTGCGACTCGTCCACGACCTTGACCTGGGGCAGGTTGCGCCCGGACAGCACCAGGGCCTCGCTCGGGCTCGCGTCGACGAGCACTGCCTTGCCCGCAACCGCGAGGCGCTCGAGGAGCTCCGTGAGCTGGTGCGCCAGCCGGTAGGGCCGGCTCTCGGGCATCACGATGTCGAAGCCCTCGACGACCTTGAGCGCGCCCTCCTTGAGGCGCTGCGAGAGCGCGGAGCGCAGCGCTGCGGCCCGAGCCTTCTTGGGCATGGCGTACGAGTAGTCGCGCGGCACCGGCCCGAACACCGTGCCGCCCTTGCGCCACAGCGGGTTGCGTATCTCGCCGACGCGGGCGCGGCCGGTGCCCTTCTGGCGCCAGGGCTTCTTGCCCGAACCCGAGACGAGCGCGCGGTTCTTCGTCATGTGGGTGCCGCGGCGGGCACCGGCGCGGTGCTGCTTCACCGCCTCGTAGAGCAGGTGCTCGTTGACCTTCGCCGCGAAGACCTCGGGAGCCACGGCGCGGTCCCCCACCTTCTCGTTCTGCGCGTTCACGACCTCGACGGTGGTCGCCTCGGCCGCCTTCGCCTTCTTCGGGGCCATCTCCCTACCTCTTCCGGATGACCAGGTACGCGCCGCCCGGGCCCGGCACCGAGCCGCGGACGACCAGCAGGTTGTTCGTCTCGTCCACGCGGACGACCTCGAGGTTGCGGACCGTGACGCGGTCCATCCCCATGTGCCCTCCCGCGCGCATGCCCTTGAGCACTCGCGACGGGAAGGCCGAGGCGCCGATCGAGCCTGGGGCCCGGTGGAACATCGAGCCATGGGTCGCGTCGCCGCCGCGGAAGTGGTGGCGCTTCACGACGCCCTGGAAGCCCTTCCCCTTGCTGGTGCCGGTGACCGCGACCTTGTCGCCCTGGGCGAAGATCGCAACGGAGACCTTGTCGCCCACCTTGACTTCGGCGCTCTCGTCGACGCGGAACTCGCGGAGCACGCGGCAGGGCGGCACGCCGGCCTTCTTGAAGTGACCCTGGGCGGGCTTCGTGGCCCGCGCGACCTTGCGGCCCTCGACCAGCCCGAGCTGGACGGCCGAGTAGCCGTCCTTCTGCTTCGACTTGCGCTGGACGACAACGCAGGGCCCCGCCTCGAGGACCGTGGCGGGGATGGCCCGCCCGTCCGCGGCGTAGACCTGCGTCATGCCGACCTTCTTCGCGATGATTCCCTGGACAGACATGGCAGCTTCCCGTTACTTCGAGTGCTCTTTGCCGAAGGCCTTGATCTCGACGTCCACGCCGGCGGGCAGGTCGAGCTTCATGAGCGCGTCCACGGTCTGGGGCGTCGGCTCGAAGATGTCGAGGAGGCGCTTGTGGGTCCGGATCTCGAACTGCTCGCGGCTCTTCTTGTCCACGTGAGGCGAGCGGTTCACCGTCCAGCGGTTCTTGAGGGTCGGGAGCGGGATGGGGCCCGCCACGCGCGCCCCGGTCCGCTTGGCCGTGTCCACGATCTCGGTGGTCGACTGATCCAGGATGCGGTAGTCGTAGGCCTTGAGCCGGATCCTGATCTTCTCGTTCAACATCATGTCGAGCTACTCCAGGATCTCGGAGACGGTGCCGGCGCCGACGGTGCGGCCGCCCTCGCGGATCGCGAAGCGCAGGCCCTTCTCCATGGCGATGGGCGTGATCAGCTCCACGGTCATCTGGGTGTTGTCCCCGGGCATCACCATCT
>DASSJI010000285.1:0-2629 GCA_035691285.1 Vicinamibacteria bacterium
GGGCCCCACAACCAATAGCTCTGGTGCGTGCCGAGGGCCTTGACGGGAAGACCGAACCTCGGCCCCAGCAGGTCCACGGCTCCGGACTCGCCATAGTTGTTTCCGATGATCGCGACGCGGGCCTGCTCTTCCGCCGGCATCGCGCCGTAGGTCCTCGCCACGGCCGCGACCATCTCCTCCCAGCCGAACTGCCACGCGAAGTGGTGCGGGAGCGCGGCGCGCGCGTGGGCCCTCTCGGTGGCGGGCGGCGTGAAGCCGAGCCACGCCTGATGCGCGACGAGGCGCTCGGGCGAGAGGATCGGCAGCGTGAGGGGCAGGAAGAGCAGCATCGGGACGTGGAGCGCGAAGAGGACGGGCCGCAGCAGGCGACGGCGGCCATCCGCCGCGAATCCCTCGAGCCCCACGGCGCCTGCGGCGAAGAGCGTTGCGAAGGCCGGCGCGAGGTAGTAGTCCTTGCCCTTCGAAGCGACGAAGGTGACGAGGGTGATCACGAACGCCCACCCCAGCGGGCGGAACGCGCGGCCGCGGCGAGAGAGGAGCAGCCAGCCGAGGCCAGCGAGCCAGACGGGAGCCGTGGCCGGGTTCATGTTGAGGAACTGGTGCAGCACGTACTCCACCGGGCCGAGGACGACGTCGCGCCCGCTGGCGCGGATGTTCCGCATCAGCTCGAAGAACGGCCAACCGTGGCGCACGTTCCAGACCACGTTGGGCAGGAACACGAGGCCCGCGAGGGCGCCGCCCAGCCAGATCCACGGCTTCGCGAAGGCGCGCCGCTCCGGGCTCGCGAGCAGTCCCGCCACGAGCCCGAACGCGAAGACCGCCATCGAGTACTTGTTCTGGAGGCCCAGGCCCGCCAGGGCGCCGAAGGCGAGCCACAGCCGCTGCTCGCCCGTCCGGGCCATGCGGGCAAGGAGGAACGCGCAGCCGGTCCAGAACAGCGGCTCGAACGCGTTCATCGAGAAGAGGTAGTGCATCACGATGTACGTGAAGGCCAGGCCGCTCGAGAGCGCGGCGAGCGCCATCGCGAAGCGCCCCCCGCCCAGCTCCCGTGCGAGCAGGCCCGTGAGGACCACGAGCGCCGCCCCGGCCAGCGCGGACGGCGCGCGGACCGCGAGCAGCGAGGCGCCGAGCGTCCGCCGCACGATCCACCCGACGAGGCCGATGAGCGGCGGCTGGTCCACGTACCCCCAATCGAGGTGCTCGCCGCAGGCCAGGAAGTACAGCTCGTCCCCGACGTAGCCGTAGCGCGAGGCGGTGGCGAGGTGGAGGAGGAGCTTGGCCGCGGCGATCGCGAGCACCAGGCCCGATCCGCCGGCGAGAAGGAGCTTGGCGTCCCGCATTCCAGGCGGACGCATATCACGCGCCGGAAGGCCTTTCCAACGGCGGCTCGCTCGCCGCTACGAGCTCGGCTCGAGGCTCTCGCGCTGGAGGAAGAGCACCTTGTCCACCTTGGCGAAGAACTCCTGGTAGGCGCGCGGGTCGAGGATCGTGCGGACCTCCTTCACCTTCGAGCCGTTCTCGAGGCGCTTCAGCTGGAAGTTGATCCGAAGCCGGGTTTCCTGGCCGAAGGAGGCGACGTTGGCCGTGGCTTCGAGGACCGACGAGCGGTCCTTCGGACCGGGCAGGAGCGCCGCAAGGCCGTAGGTCATCACGATGGCGACCTTCCGGCCGACGCGCGCGGCCTCGCTCGCCGGCTGCGCCGACTCCCGCGTCGCGGTGATCACGCCGAGGTCGGCGTCGGCCGTCCGGACCATGAAGCCGTCGTCCTGGAGGGCCGCGAGCACGGCCCGCATCACGCCTTTGGTGTCGCTCGCGTAGGTCCGCGACTCCAGCTCCCTCTGCTGGAGCGGGCTCGGCGGCGCCGTGCGTCCCGCCGACGCGCACGCCAGGAGCGGCGCGAAGGGCAGCGTCAGAAGCACCAGGCCGCGGCGCATGACCCCATCTCTCAGAAGCGGCTCGCATGGAACGCGAAGGACTCGACGCGTCCCGCTCCGTCGAAGCGGATCACGACCGTGAGCGTCCGCTGGCTCGACTCCGCCCGCTCGCTCCGCGTGTGACCGTTCAGGAGACCGAACAGGACGGCCGAGCCGCCGGTCTCGAGGCCGCCGGCCCCGCCGCCGAAGCCGGTGCTCTTGACTCGCACCTCCGTCGCGATCTTGTCGTAGACCCAGCTCTCCCGGCCCTGGCTGTCGCGCGTGAGGATGTTCGGCGAGCCCAGGGCGCTCACGAGGTCGGCCTGCGACATGCCGATCCGGATCTCTTTCTGGACCAAGCCGAGGGTGAACTCCCGCTCGCGGGACGGCTTCACCTCTTCCCTGCCCTCGGCCGCGGGCGCGCTCCCCGTCGCCAGCAGGAGCGCCGTTCCGAGCGCGATTCCCTTGATCATGGCCTGCCTCCGATTCCCCTCGCTCCCTGCAAGAGCAGGAGGCGTGCCCGCCCGGGCGGCGCTCCTAAACCCTGGAAGGGGCTCGGGTTGGCGCGCGCGGCTCGACGACCGGCGCCACCCCTCGTCGCCCAGGTCGTGGGCGCTTTCGCCCATCGTGTGGGCGCCACGCAGCGCGGCCGCCTAGGCGTCGGTGACCGGCTCCGGCGCGCCGCGACGGGCGCTGTAGACGGCGAAGACGGCGAG
>DASSJI010000286.1:0-28432 GCA_035691285.1 Vicinamibacteria bacterium
GAGCGAGGTGCCCGCGGAACCGGGGGGCGCGATCACCACCCAGCGCTTGGCCTGGTCGGGCTGTTCCTTGTCTTCGACGACCCGAAAGCCGAGCTTGCCGACATAGAAGGCCAGAGCCTCGTCGTAGTCGCGGACGACCACGGCGACATGGGCGATGGTCTGTTGCATGTGGACCCGTGACGCTCCTGCAGGTGCCCGGTCGACTCGGGGAAGATAGCTCCGCCGAGTCGGCCCGTCGAGCGCCTTGCCCTGGCCGCTCCATCCGGAGAAGAATCGAATGTTTCGTAAGGAGGTCAAGATGACGAACTTGCGAGCGGCGCTGGCGCTGGTCGTCGGCGCGTCGATGGCGTCGGCCGGCGCGGCCGCCGCCCAGGGGCCCCCGACTCCCAAGCCGGGCCCCGAGCACAAGCTCTTCGAAGCGGACGCGGGCTCCTGGGACGCGACCGTGGAGATGTTCCCTGCCCCGGGCGCCACTCCCATGGTCTCGAAGGGCGTCGAGACGAACGTGGTCGGCTGCGGCGGGCTCTGTCTGATCACCGACTTCAAGGGCGAGATGGGGCCGGGCCAGCCCTTCCACGGCCACGGCACCGCCGCCTGGGATCCGGCGAAGAAGAAGTACGTCGGCAACTGGACGGACTCGATGTCCGCCGGCATCATGTTGGGCGAGTCGACCTACGACGCCGCCACCAAGACGGCGACCGGCTGGATGGAAGGGCCCGACATGACCGGCAAGACCGTGAAGACCAAGTCCGTCGTCCAGTACAAGGACCCGGACACCCGCGTCTTCACCATGTACAAGGTGGGCGCCGACGGCAAGGAGGTCGCCGAGATGAAGATCTCCTACACCCGCAAGAAGTAGCTCGCGGGCGGTTCTAGCCCACGTGCACCCGTGGGCGCTGCGTGGGCTCCCTGACGTTCTTGCGCAGGACCTCGCGGGTGACGGGCGCCGTGTCGCCCTCGCCGAGGAACACGTACTTGAGGGCGTAGGCGAGCGGGTTGCCTTCGGTCCAGCCGAAGTAGGCGTGGGCGATCTGGCCGGTGCGCTCCTGCACGTGCAGCAGCAGCGCGGCGATCGCGTTGGGGATGGCCGGACTCTGGCAGCGGAGGATGCGGTGGCGCCCGATGCGCACGCCCCGCACATCCAGGTCGTCGCTGAACTCAGAGGCGTCGCCCTGGGTGACCTCGAGGAAGATCACGGGCTCGCCCATGTCGAGGCTGTGGTCGTCGCGGGCCTGCTGCTCCTTCCGCTCGTACTCGTCGGCAGTCCGCTTGTCGGGCCTGTGGGCGATGACCCGGATCGGGTGGGGCGCGTCCTCCTCGATGAAGCGTTGCGCCTTGCCGTTCAGGCGCACCGAGGTGATCCGCAGATCCGTCGAGCGGAAGGCCCGCGACACGAATGAGCTGGTCACGATCGCCAGGATGAAGAGCGACGCGATCTTGATGCCCTCCGGCCGCTCGCGGATGTTCTCCAGGGTGGTGTACACGAAGACGAGGGTCATCAGGCCGTACACGTAGGTCCAGGCCGTCTTTCGGTTCGCGATCGTCACCGCCACCGCCGCCGAGGTCATGAGCACCAGCACGCCCGTGGCGTAGGCGCCGCCCTGGGCCTCGACGTCGGCCTGGAACAGTAGCGTCACCGCGACGTTGATCGCCGTGAAGATCAGCACCAGCGGCCGGTTGGCGCGGGCCCAGTCTGGCGCCATGCCGTACGGAGGCAGGTAGCGAGGGACGAGGTTCAGGAGGGCCGCCATCGCCGAGGCCCCGGCGAACCAGAGGATGGTGATGGTCGAGAGGTCGTAGAGCGTCCCGAAGACGCTGCCCAGGTACTTGTGGGCGAGATAGGCGAGCGCCCGTCCGTTCGCCCGGCCCCCCGCCTCGAACTCCGCGGCAGGGATGAGCAGCGTGGTGGCGAGGCTCGAGGCGATCAGGAACACGCTCATGGTGAAGGCCGCCGCGGCCAGGAGCTTCTTCGTGTTGCGCACGCGGCCGGCCGGCCGCTCGGAGTCGTCGTGGCGCTCGCCCCGCACGAGCGGCATCACCGCCACGCCGGTCTCGAAGCCCGACAGCCCCAGCGCCAGCTTCGGGAAAACGAGCAGCGCGACGACCGCGATGCCGGAGAAGCTGCCGTGCTGCAGGAACAGCGCCTCCTGCCAGCGTGTGAAAACGGCAGGATCCTGGAGGATCTTCACGAGCTCGGTGACCAGCACGATGAGGTTCAGGCCCAGATACGCGGCGACGATCACGACGGCGAGCCCGATCGCCTCGCGGAAGCCCTTCAGGAAGATCCCTCCGAGGACCGCGAGCAGGATCAGGGTGACCGGCACCGGGTGGTCCATCCACGCGGGCGCGTAGGGGTTGTGGATGATGTGCGCGGCCGCGTCGGCGGCCGAAAGTGTGATCGTGATGACGAAGTCGGTGAACGCGAACCCGAGCAGCACCAGGACCGTGAGCTTGCCGCGCCAGCGCGGCAGCAGGTCCTCGAGCATCTGGATGCTGCCCTGGCCGTGGGGGCTTCGCTCCGCCACCTGGGCGTAGACCGGCAGCGCCACGAACAGCGTGACGAGGACCAGGAGCAGCGTGGCGATCGGCGACAGCGCTCCGGCCGCGAGGAACGCGATGCCCGGCTGGTAGCCGAGGGTCGAGAAGTAGTCGACCCCGGTCAGGCACATGACCTTCCACCACGGGTAGGTGTGGTGGTGAGCGGGAGCGGCCCCGGCCAGCGGTCCCGAGAACAGCCAACCGATCAGCCCCTTGGGGGCTTCGGACTCTTCTGGACGCTGCGGCGGAGGCGCCTCCTCCGCCTCGACTGCCGAGGCGGGGGTCTCGGTCGTCACGGGCGGGCTATTGTAGCCCCAGGCCGGTGGGCCCCACGGGTTCCTCCCGGGGCGCCTCGGACCGGTATGGCACCATGCTCGCGACGAGCCAGGCCAGGAGACCCGCCACGCCGTGCGGCACGAGCGACAGCGAAAGGCCCGCCAGCTCCCGCGGCACGAGCATCGCCCAGAGAGCCAGGACCGGCGCGGCGTAGGTCGAGTAGACCGTGCGCTTCTGCCAGGCGAAGGCGGCCGCATAGAGTGGGAGCGCAACGTGGGGGCCCACGTCGATCGGAGCGAGCCACAGCGCGCCGAGCTCGAGCCCGAGTGCGAGCATGAAGCCGCGCACGAACGCGAGCGCGGTGTTGCCGCGCTCGTAGAGGTATGGGAACAGCGCGCCGGCCACGATCGCCGCCAGGGCCACGTCGCCGGGCGTGTCGGGCAGGCCCAGCGACCCGGCGACGACCGGCGCGTAGCCCAGGCCGAGCGCGACGGGAGAGGAGTTGCGCAGCCACTTCACGAGCCGGCCCTGCGGGACGAGGAAGTGATCCAAGAGCAGGTACGCGATGTAGCCGTAGGCGGGCGCCACGGCCAGCAGGCTGCGCGTCTGCCAGAACACCAGGACCGCCGCGACGAGGGCCGGGAGGAACTCGTGCCAGCGCGGCCAGGGGGACGGCCGGCGATACACGAGGTTCATGCGGAGATCGGCCTTCACGCCGGGCAGCAGCGTGCGCTCGACCCGGCGCCGCAGCTCGGCGAGGAGGCCGGCGAGCGCCTCGTCCTCGGGCTTGCCGCGCCAGGGCCCGGGGTCGATCGCCTCGTGGAAGCGCACCTTGATGCGGCCCGGCCGCGGCAGCGTCTGGTGATAAGGCCACGCGCGAAAGGCGCCCGCGATCGTCGCGGGCACGAGCGGAGCGCCCGTCTCCCAGGCGAGGCGCGCGGCGCCCTCGCGAAGCGCCGGCTCCATCCAACCGGTGCGCGAGCGCTTGCCCTCCGGGAAGAGACCCACGACCTCGCCAGCCTCGATCAGCTCCTTGGCGCGGGCGAAGGCCTCACGGCCGTGGCCGGGCCGCACGTCCACGGGGAACGCGCCGAAAGCTCGCATCGCCGCGCCGAGCACGGGCACTTTGAAGAGTGCGTCCCAGGCCATGAAGCGGATCGGCCGCTTCGCCCGAACGGAGAGCAGGAGCGGGTCGAGGTAGGACGGGTGGTTGGCGGCGACCACCGCCGGCCCCTGCGCCGGCAGGTTCTCCTCGCCCTCGCACTCGAAGCTGAACCAGACGCGGAACAGCGCATCGACGAAGGGCAGGAGCAGCCTCCTCACCCGCTGCGCTCCCGCTCCAGCACGGTCCGCTGCACGCGCTCCGTGTCGGCCCCGAGCGTGCGCGTCCCCCATAGATAGAAGACGCCGGAGACGGCCATGGCGGCGCTCGTGAGCAGGAGCGCCTTCTCGAGGCCGAACGCATCCGAGGCCCTGCCGATCAGGATCGGAGACGGCACGTCCCCGAGCAGGTGGTAGACGAAGATCGAGGCCGCCACGGCCGTGGCGCGGATCTCCGGCAGCGCGACGTTGACCAGCACGGCGTTGGCCGGGCCCGTGTTGAGGAAGACCAGGACCTGGGCCACGAAGATGGCCGGCAGGTAGACGAGCCGCTCGTCTGCCATGAGGCCCAGCGCTGCGAACGGCACGCCGGCCACCATGCCCCACCCCGACACCAGCAGGTAGGCCTTCGGCGTCCGCCTGAGCAGCCAGTCGCCGAGCCAGCCGCCCAGGAACGTCCCGACGAGGCCCGAGACGACGGTCATCCCGCCGAAGAGCGTGTTGGCCTCCTCGAGGGGCAGCCCGCGCTCCCGATGGAAGAACGTCGGCATCCAGTAGGCCATGCCGCCCAGCGCGAAGGTCATCGCCGACATGCCGAGCGTCGTGAAGACGAACGAGGGCGTGCGCGCCAGCGCCAGCGTGGAGCGCGCCTCGAAGCGGCGCTCGGACCTGGCGACGCCGTCGCCGGCTCCGCGCGGGGGCTCGGCCATGAAGAACGCCAGCAGCCCGAGCGCGAGGCCGGGGCCGCCCGCGACGAAGAACGCCTGGCGCCAGCCCCAGTGCTCGCCCACGTAGCCTCCGAGCAGGAAGCCGAGGGCGGAGCCGACGGGGATCGCGACGTAGAAGTACGCCAGCATGCGGCCCCGCTTCTCCTTGGGGAACAGGTCGCTGATGAGCGTGGGCGCGACGCCGCCGAAGCCGGCTTCGCCGACACCGATCATCGAGCGCGCCGCG
Source organism: Vicinamibacteria bacterium (assembly GCA_035691285.1). GTDB lineage: Bacteria > Acidobacteriota > Vicinamibacteria > Fen-336 > Fen-336 > DATFEN01. Next base: position 5,089 of record DASSJI010000286.1, read on the forward strand.
AGGAGCTGCCGGAAGCCGGACGCCAGGCCCGAGGCGACCGTCGCCAGGCTCCAGACGACGACGCCTCCGCCCACGAAGAAACGGCGCGGGTAACGGTCGGCCAGGACGCCCGCGATCGGAGAGAACGCCATGTACGCGACCATGAACATCGAGCCGACCAGGCCGAGCTGGGCGTCGTTCAAGGCGAAGTCGCGCTGGAGCAGGGGCGCGACGGCGGCGATCACGTAGCGGTCGATGTAGTTGAGGAAGTTGACGCTGAAGAGCAGCGCCACCGCGAGCTTCGCCTGCCGCGCCGTGATGCCGCCGGCCATGGTCCGGGGATTCTATCGATCTTGACCCGGACCCGCAGACCCGGTAGGGTCCCCCGAAGCACCGTGCCCATCGCGTGGGCAACCACGAGCTGGACCCAGGTCCTGGCCGCGCGGGATGCAGCGTCGAGCGAGTCGCGCCAGGCGCTCGAGGCCTTGTGCCGCGCCTACTGGTATCCGGTCTATGCCTTCGTTCGCGGCCAGGGGTGTGGTTCGGTCGAGGCCCAGGACGTGACACAGGCCTACTTCGCGGCCCTGATCGAGAAGGGATACCTCGAGGACTTCGATCCGTCCTTGGGACGCTTCCGGACGTTCCTCAAGGTGTCGGCCAAGCACTTCCTGGCCAAGGAGCGAGAGAAGGCCCGCGCTCAGAAGCGGGGCGAGGAATTCGAGCGTCTCAAGCCATTCCTCATCGGAGAGGAGCCCAAGCTGCAGTACCGCGACGTCGCGGCGGCGCTCTTGACCTCAGTCATCTATCGGAGGTGAGGGCCGGCATGGCCGCCCGTTGTCCGGACTTCGGGGCGGAGCTGCTTTGGGAGGGTGCAATCGCGGGGCTGTGCCCGCAGTGCCTGCCGAGCCTGTCGCTCGAGGCCTCCGGCCCCGATCTACCAGATCCGCTTCACGCCATATCGCGCAAAGATGGGATCAGCCGTGACGATGGCGAGGTCCTCCTCGATGGCCTGCGCCACGAGCAGGCGGTCGAACGGGTCGCGGTGGTGAAACGGCAGGCCGGCCACGCGCGCCGTGTGCTTGAAGTCGATGGCCAGGGGCTGGAAGCCGTTCTGCGCAAGCTGTTCGGGAAGGAACCGATCGATCGCCGCAGCGACTCGCAGCTTGCCCAGGCTGACCTTGATGGCAATCTCCCAGCCACTGGCCAGGCTCACGAAGCACTGATTGCGCGCGTCTGCGATCGAGGTCTTCGCTCTTCGGGACAGGCGAGGGCTGGCCCCCACCCACCACAGGAAGGCCTGGGTGTCGAGAAGCAGCCGCATCAGATGTACTCGGCGAAGTCCTTGGGAGTCCTGTCGAAGTCGGCCGCCATCCACAGGCGCCCCTTCGCCGTGCCGGGCTTCCGCCTTCGGCCGGGGGCGGCCATCGGGACCAGTTTGAGCAGCGGGCGGTTGTCCTTCGCGATGATGACCTCTTCGCCAGCCACCGCCTTCTGCACCAGTTCCGAGAGCCGCGCCTTGGCCTCGGCGACGTTGAACTGGGCCATCGCTCCCCCTTTGTTGGACATTCTAGAGGACCAACTCCGCTGGGGCAAGGGCGGCGGCCTTCCTGCCGCTCCTCCGCAGCGGCGCGGCGGTCATGAGCGCCAACGCTGATTCCGCCCGCGCGGTGGGCTTCATCCCGGGGTACGAGTTCCCCGTCCTGTACCTCGGCCGCGGCAGCGACGGGCGGACGCCCACACGCTCGCAGCTCGACGTACACGTCCAACACGAGGTCCGTCTCGTCGGCGATCGGCGCCTCGTGGTCCAGGCGAACGTCCTCAATCTCTTCAACCAGCAGGCCGCGATCAACCGATTCTCGTGGCAGCTCGAGCCCGGCGCCGCCGTCGACGTGACGCCGGAGCAGTTCTTCCGCGGTGTCGACATCCAGGCCCTACGCTACTTGCCGCAGCGGCCGATGCGGACGTAGACGAAGCCGCTCACCAGCACGTTTGACCCGGCTCCGCCACGACGGTAGCCTCCGCGGAACTCGGAGGTCCCTCTTGACCGAAAAGCAGGCCGTGCTCCGGGCGCTCGCCGCGGCGCAATGGCGCCTCGCCCTCACCCTGACCGCCGCGATGCTGGTCGTCTACCTGGGCTTCATCCTGCTGGTCGCGTTCGCGAAGCCGCTGCTCGGCAGGCTGCTCGTCCCGGGCCTGAGCCTGGGCACGCTGCTCGGCGCCCTCGTCATCGTGGCGGCGTGGGTCCTCATCTGGATCTACGTGCGCTGGGCCAACGGCCACTACGACGCGACGGTCGCCGCCCTGAAGGACGCGCGCCGGTGACGGGCGGCCTGGGCGAGCCCAACTCCGTCGCGATCGCCTGCTTCCTCGTCTTCGTCGCAACGACCCTGGGCATCACGTGGTGGGCCGCGAAGCGCACCCGCAGCGCCGAGCACTTCTACGCCGCGGGACGCAGCGTGACCGGCCTCCAGAACGGCCTCGCGCTGGCCGGCGACTACATGAGCGCGGCCAGCTTCCTCGGCATCGCCGGCCTCGTGTCGCTCTCGGGCTTCGACGGCCTCATCTACTCGATCGGCTTCCTGGTGGGCTGGCCGATCGTGATGTTCCTGATCGCCGAGCCGCTCCGCAACCTGGGCCGCTACACGTTCGCCGACGTGGTCGCCTACCGCCTGCGCCAGAAGCCGGTGCGGGTGGCGGCAGCCTTCGGGACGCTCTCGGTGGTGTGCTTCTACCTGATCGCGCAGATGGTCGGGGCCGGCAACCTGATCCGGCTGCTGTTCGGCATCAGCTACGAAGCCTCGGTCGGCATTGTCGGCGCCGTGATGCTCGCGTACGTGCTGTTCGGCGGAATGCTGGCCACGACCTGGGTCCAGATCGTGAAGGCCGTGCTGCTGATGACCGGCGCGTCGCTCCTGGCGCTCCTCGTGCTGCTCCGCTTCGGCCTGTCGCCGCTGAGGCTGTTCGCCGCCGCCGCGGACCGCTACGGGGCGGCGGTGCTCGCTCCGGGCCAGCTCGTGTCCGACCCCTGGGACGCCGTGTCCCTCGGCCTCGCGCTCATGCTGGGCACGGCCGGCCTGCCCCACATCCTGATGCGCTTCTACACCGTGCCCGACGCGCGCACGGCGCGGACCTCGGTGAGCTGGGCGACGGCGTTCATCGGAACGTTCTACCTGCTCACGTTCGTGCTGGGCTTCGGCGCCATGGTCCTCGTCGGGCAGGACGCGATCCGCGCGGCGGACAAGGGCGGCAACATGGCGGCGCCGCTGCTCGCCGAGACCGTGGGCGGCACGGGCTTCCTGGGCTTCATCGCCGCGGTGGCCTTCGCCACGATCCTCGCCGTGGTGGCCGGACTCACCCTCTCGGGCGCCGCCGCGCTGTCCCACGACCTGTGGGTCAACGTGGTGCGCGGCGCCCACGCGTCGGAGGCCGAGCAGCTCCGTGTCGCTCGCGTGGCGACGGTCCTCCTGGGCGTCCTCTCGATCGGCCTCGGCATCGCCTTCAAGGGACAGAACGTCGCCTACATGGTGGGCCTGGCCTTCGCGATCGCGGCCAGCGCGAACTTCCCGGCCCTGGTCATGTCGGTCTTCTGGCGCCGGCTGACGACGGCGGGAGCGCAAGCCAGCATGCTGGTCGGGACCACGTCGGCCCTGGTCCTGATCTACCTGTCCCCGACGATCCAGATGGGAGTGCTAGGCCGCGAGGCGGCGCTGTTCCCGCTGAGGAATCCCGGGCTCGTGACGATCCCCCTCGCGTTTCTCGTCGGTGCCGCCGTCTCCCTGCTCTTCCCGGAGCGCGAGGCCGAGGAACGCTTCGAAGAGCTGGAGAACCGCGTGCACCTCGGGCCCGGCGAGGCGTCGTTCGGATAGCTGAGGGCGGCTACGGCGCTGGCTCCAACACAGCGGGCGCCGGCTCCCCGCTCGGAGCCGGCAGCGGGTGCGACGCTGGCGCCGAGCGTGCGGCCGCCAGGTGCCCCTCCGCGAGCCAGCCCGCGGCCACGAACACGAGCTCGGCGAGGGCCACGATCGCCATCCACGTGACGACGCCCGATTCGCCGAAGCCGTACGAGTGCAGCCCCGACGCCAGCACGAAGTTCACGCCCAGGTAGGTCATCAAGACCGTCTGGAAGGCCAGGATGCTCCACGCCGCCATGCCGAACGCACCGATCAGGCGCTCGGCCCGGGCGTGGAGGATCGCGATGTACGCCAGGAAGGCGACGAGCGACCAGACCTCCTTCGGGTCCCAGCCCCAGTAGCGGCCCCAGGACTCGGCCGCCCACATCGATCCGGTGAGGATGCCGGCGACCAGCAGGATCGCGCCGACCATCACGTACCAGTACAGCAGCCCGTTCATGCGCAGGACGAGGTCCTCTCGTTCCGGGGCGAGCAGACGCGTGCCGATCTGCATGTGGGCGACCGCCACGCCGAGGGCCAGCACGGCGTACCCGATCATGATGATCGGCACGTGGATCGCGAGCCAGTAGGTGCCCGCGAGCACCGGCGGCATCGGGTGGATGAAGGGATCGATCGGCAGCAGGTCGGTGAGCGCCATCGTCAGCGTCGACATCGCCGCCGCGTTCAGGATCACGAGCCTGCTTCGCAGGAAGAGGGACGCCACCATCGCGAACAGCCCGACGCCCCAGCCCAGGAACAGCAGCGACTCGTACATGTTCGACGCGGGGATGCGTCCCGCGACCTGCCAGCGCAGCCAGAGGCCCCAGCTCATCGCGGCGAACCCGAGCGCCAGCGTGGCGGTCGCCGCGGCGCCGAGGGCGCGGACGGGCTTGATCCACGCGGCGATCGAGAGCGCCAGCGACAGCCCCAGGATCCACCACGAAAGCCGCGAAGGGCGCGCGCGGTTGTACAGGACCTCCCGCGCGAGGGCGCCGGGACGGACGTGGCGGGCGCCCTCGCCCGAGGCCAGGACGGCCTTCAGGTCCTCGATGGAGTCGAAGCGCGGGGGAAGCGACCAGGGCTCGCCGGGAGCCTGGCCCGGCAGGACCCGGAACGCCGAGCGATCGAAGAAGCCCTGCATGTAGAGCAGCCGCGTCTCGAGCTTCTGGGCGGCCTTGTCGAGCGACGTGAGCGGCGTTTCGTGCTCGCTCCTGGCGCGGGCCGCATCGAAGAGGCCCAGGACGCGCGGGCTGCGAACCAGCTCCTGGAAGGAGGCCCACTGCGTTCCCGCGGGGAGGCCGGCGGCCTCGGCCAGGGCCGGATCGACGCGGACGATCGGCTGCACCGCCCAGTCGCCCGGCGCGACGGCCCAGGACAGCGCCATCGCCGCGGGCTCGAGTCCCCAGAGCCTCGGCCGGCCCGTGACGTTGAACACGGCCTCGCGGGCGACGGTGTCGAAGGGCATGACACGGCCGTCGTGCTGTACCGGCAGGAGCCGCAAAGCCTCCACGTCCTCCCTGGCCGGCACGGGGATGGTCTGGGCGGACGCGGTCGCACCGCACGCGAGGGCGGCGAGCAACAACGTCGAGGCGGCTGTCCCTGGCCGCCCGTGGCCCGCGCGCGTCGCGAGGACCACGATCATCCCACCGACCAGGCCGAAATAGCCGAGGAAGGCGAGAGCCTCCCCGGGGTCGCGCGCGACCGACAGGATCGTCTGGTCGCGGTCTTCCGCCTCCCGATAGCTCGACTGGAAGAACTTGTAGCCTCCGTACGACAGCTCGCGGTTCATCTCGATCACCGCCGGCACGTCCCGGCCGGCGTCCCGTACCGTGACGCGGCTGCGGAATTGGGCGGGGCGGCGGGTTCCGTCGTAGTAGTCGATCTCGAAGGCGTCGAGCCGCACCGAGAAGGGCAGCGTCACGACCGGCCGGGGCGAGCCGGCGCGGTCCTGGACCGTGCGCCCCTCGTCGCCCTCCCAGATGGCCAGGACGCCCTCGGTCTTGAAGCGGTCCGTGATCGTGGCCCCGAGGAGGATGAGCAGCATCGAGCCGTGCGTGAGCGCGTAGCCGACCCGGTGTCGGCTCCAGGGCCAGAGGTCGGCCAGGGACGAAGCCAGGTTGAGCGCAAGGAACACGAGGAGGGTACGGAACCAGGGGGAGTAGTACACCATCTGCTGCGCGGCCTCGGCCCCGCGAGCGGACTCGACGATGGTGCCCGCCGAGAGGGCGATCGCGAGCACGATCAGGAGTCCCAGCGTCAGCTTCAGCGACGCCAGCGAGTGGATCCAGGCTCTCATTCCGCGGCTCCTCCGAGGCTGCTGCCCTCGAGTGAGATGGCCGCAGACTCTGCGGCCCCGGGCGAGGAGGAGCACGGCCCGTGCCAGGCTCGGCTCTCGCCGAGCAGGTTCTTCGCCCCGGCCGAAGGTCCGGAGGCTGCGGCCTACCTCGCGGGTGGCCCGCCGGAACTGCCGTCGAGAGCCCGTCGCGTCGCGACCGATGGCGATCGCTCCGCTCGAAGCCGCACCGCGACCTGCTCGGATCGGGCCAGCACGCGGAGCAGGTTCCGACCCGCGATCTTCTCGACGTCGTCATCGGAGTAGCCGCGCCGGAGCAACTCGGCCAGGAGTGCCGGATACTTCGAAACGTCCTCGAGCCCTTCGGGGAGCTGACTGGTCCCGTCGAAGTCGCTCCCGATCCCGATGTGGTCGATTCCGATGACGCGTCGGAGGTGGTCGACGTGGTCCGCGACCTGGGCCAGGGTCGCCTTGGGGCCGGGGTTCGCGCGGAACCATGCCTCCATGCCCTTGGAGACGGCGCGGTCGTCTCCGCGATGAATCGCCCGGAGCCGCGTCCTCTCGGCGAAGGCCGCGCGCGCGTGTTGCGCGCCGTCGGGCGCCACGAAGGAGGGGACGAACGTCACCATGATGACCCCGCCGTTTCGGGGCAGCTCGCGCAGCACGTCGTCAGGGGCGTTCCGGGGGTGGTCGCACACGGCGCGCGCGCTCGAGTGGGAGAAGATCACCGGGGCCTCGGAGACGCGCAGAGCGTCCCGCATCGTCTGGACCGAGACATGGGAGAGGTCCACGAGCATCCCCGTGCGGTTCATCTCTCGCACGACCTCCTCGCCGAAACGGGTGAGGCCGAAGGACGCGCGCTCCAGGCTGGCGGCGCTGGCCCACGGCAGGTCGTCCGAGTGGGTCAGCGTCATGTAGCGCACGCCCAGGCCGGCGAACGCGCGCAGCGCGCCCAGCGACGAGTCGATCGAGTGCCCGCCCTCCATGCCCATGAGCGACGCGATGCGGCCGCGGGCGAAGGCCGCCTCCACCTCCCTCGCGGTGGTGGCGAGCTCGAGGGTGTCGGGCCACCGCTCCACCATGCGGCGGACGAGGTCCACGGCTTCGAGCGTCGCGCGGACGGCCTCGGGGCCGGGCAGGCTGGACGGCACGTAGACCGACCAGAACTGCCCGCCGACGCCGCCCGCGCGCAGGCGCGCGAAGTCGGTGTCGAGCTCGGGCTGGGGCTTCGTGAGGTCGAACCGGAGGATGTCCCCGTCGGCCTTCTCGTGGACCTCCCACGGGTAGTCGTTGTGGCCGTCGATCAGCGGGACGCGCTTCAGGACCGCCCGGGCCCGGGCGAGGGCCGGATCCTCGGCCGCGGGCGCGGACGCGCGCGAGGGGAACGCCAGTGCCGCGGCCGAGAGCGCCGCGACGAGCACGAGCCTTTGGAGAAGCATTGCGCGACAAGGATAGCACCCGATCCCCGAGCGCCCTCCGGAGCGATCTGTAATAGCCTACGAGGGACAGGAGGAGGAACATGGCGACCCGGAGCAGAAAGCGCACGACGTCGCGTCCCACGAGGGCCCGGCAGCGGGCCCGGCCGAAGTCGCGGGCCGCCGGCCCGCGGCGGCAGAAGCGGCACGACCCCCAGACCCTCCGCCTGCGCAACGTGACCCCGGGATTCACGGTGAACGACCTGAGGCGGAGCGAGAGGTTCTACACCGACGTCCTGGGATTCGTCGTCGGCGAGCGCTGGAAGGACGACGCAGGCCACGAGACCGGCGTCATGCTCAAGGCCGGCGCGTGCGAGCTGGGCCTCTCCCAGGACGACTGGGCCAAGGGCCGCGACCGCGTCAAGGGCGTCGGCGTGCGCATCTGGGCGCAGACGGTGCAGGACATCGACGCGCTGGGCCGCCGGATCGCGGCAGCCGGCTGGAAGCTCACCGAGGCGCCCCACGATCAGCCTTTGGGCGGGCGCGCACTGTCGCTCGACGACCCGGACGGGTACCACTTGACCGTGTTCAGTCGGGCGTAGCTACGACCGGCGGATCGCGATCAGCGACGGCCGCGGCGGGGTTCGGAGCCCGCCCTCCGGCCAGTTGCTGCCGCGGGGCTCGGCTCCGGCCTGCTTGCGGATTCCGAAGCGCTCGCCGGGGTGCTGGATCGACAGGAAGAGCGTGCCTCCATCGGGCGTGAGGGCGGGCCCGCAGGACTCGGCCTCGCACGGGATCGACGCGAGCTGGCGCGCTCGCCCCGCGCTCTCGCCGCGCGTGGGAATCAGGAAGAGGCCGTTGTTCGCGAAGGGCAGGTAGTCGGCGCGCTGGTTGAGGCGCGACGACGACATGTCCGTGCACACCCAGAGGTTGCCTTCGGGATCGAACAGCATGTTGTCGGGCTGTGCGAAGACGCGGCCCGCGCGGGACGCATCCGCGGGCCCGCCGCCGGCGAAGCGCGTCCAGCGGAACCGCTTCGCGCTCGCGTCGCGGCCCTCCTCCTCGAGGCGCCAGATCTCGCCATACACGTTCTCGAACAGGCCGGGACGCCCGGACACGGCCGTGAAGGCGATGAAGACGCTGCCGTCTCCCGGATGCACCTCGAGGTCCTCGGGCCGGCCCGCGGGCGTCGCGCCGATGCAGTTGGCGGCCTGGTAGGCATCGGCGAGGGCGGCCCCGAGTCCCTCGTAGACGTCGCCCAGGGTCCTCGCGAAGGGCGGCAGGGCCGGCTTCAGGTCGCGCGGGTCCGGGTTCGGGTGCAGCTCCGTGGCAAGGTCGAGCCGCCGCCACTCGCCGCCGCCGCCATCCTCGAAGCGCGCCGCGTACAGGGCTCCCGACCGGAGCAGGCGCCGGCAGCTCTCGCGGTCGCCGGGCCGGTAGAGCTCGTCGGAGACGAACTTCCAGACGTGCCCGCCGGTCCTGTCGTCGCCCATGTACGCCGCCACCGGCCGGCCGGGCTCGGCGCGGATCGCGACGTTCTCGTGCCGGCAGCGTCCCAGGGCGGTGTGCTTGCGCGGGGTCGAGGCCGGATCGTGGGGATCCACCTCGACGACCCATCCGTAGTGGCCGCCGGGAAGGTCGAAGTCGCCGCCCCGTGGGGAACGCCCCTTCGTGTCGACCGCCTCCGGGACGTGGTCCTGGAAGTTCTCCTCGCACGAGAGGAAGGTGCCCCAGGGCGTGGCCTGCCCCGAGCAGTTGTTGAACGTCCCCTCGGCGCGCTCCCCGAGCACCGCCGCCGCGGGACCGTCCACCACGAACGGCGTCACGGCGTCGACGCGCCGGTTGAGACGGTCCCCGAGCACCGGCCCCCACGCGCCGGTCCGCTCGTCGCGGCGCACGCGCAGGACGGAGAGGCCGACGTCGCGCTTCCAGTCGGCGATCGTGTCGGCGCGCCCGCGCAGCGCCTGGAACGACTCGCGGTAGAGCGGCGCGTCGCCCTCGATTGCCAGGCTGATGTACTCGTGGTTCACGCCGAGCAGGGCGTCTTCGGGCGAGCCCAGGGGGAGGAGGCCGACCCAGTCGTTGTTGTAGCCCCAGGTGCGGCCGTCGGCGGTGAAGGGATCGCCCCATCGGATCACGACCTCGTGGCGGAAGCCCTCGGGCAGGACGACCTCGTCGGCCGTCGAGGGCGTCACCGGCGAGAACCGCGTGAGCGGTTGCGCGGGCGCGCCCGTCGCGAAGCGCCCGAGCGCCGCCTCGAGCCCCGGCAGCAGGGTCACGGCCAGGCCGCTCTCGAGAAAGCGCCGCCGGCTCATCGAAGCGGATCATACGATGACGGCCTCCGACTAAGATGCGGGGAATGGCGCCTCTCGCTCCTTGGCTCCTCGCGGCCTCCGCCGCGGTCGCGCCGATGTCCGCGCCCCGCGCCATCGTCCTCGTCACCATCGACACGCTGCGGGCCGACCGCCTCGGCGCCTACGGCTACCGGCGGCCGACCACGCCGTTCCTCGACCGCCTGGCCCGCGAGGGCGCGCTCTTCGAGCACGCGTTCGCCTCGGCCGCGCACACCTCTCCGGCTCATGCGGCGCTCTTCACGGGCCTGCATCCGTCCCAGAGCGGCGTCCGCTCCAACGGCCAGGGACTGGCCGACGCGCCGGCGTATGCGACGCTGGCCGAGGTCCTGGACGGCGCGGGCTACGAAGGGGCGGCGGTCTCGGCGGTGAACTTCCTCAAGCCGATCACGCGAGGCTTCCACGAGGTCAGCGTCGGCCACGAGGTCAAGAGCTACCGGACCGCGGACGAGACCGTGGACCGCGCTCTGGCGTGGCTGGCGCGGCGGCGGCCGGGGCAGCGCTTCTTCCTGTGGCTGCACCTCTTCGACCCCCACCTGCCCGATCGGGCGCCGCCGGGGATGAAGAGCGCCCTGGCCTTCCCGACCAAGCAGGCCGCGCACGCCTGGGCCGAAGCGCTCCTGCTCGAGCGCCCGAGCGTCGCGGGCGCCTACCGCACGCCTCTCGGCCTGGCGGCGAGGCACGCGGCCTACGACGCCGAGGTCGCCTTCGCCGACCGGGAGCTGCAGCGCCTGTTCGACCGGATGCAGGCTGCCCGCCTCAACGAGGGCGCGCTCTGGATCGTCACCTCGGATCACGGCGAGGGCCTCGGCGACCACGGCTACGACGGCCACGGCCCGCTGCTGTACGACGAAGCCCTGCACGTGCCGCTGATCGTGTGGAGCGGGGGCCTCTTCGCCGGGGCTCGGATCGGAGCGCTCGCCCGCCACGTCGACCTGCTGCCCACCCTCGCCGAGTGGACGAACGCGAAGCGACCGCCGCCGTCCGGCTTCACTCCGCCCGGCCGCTCGCTGCTGTCGGCCCTTCGGGATCCCGGACGTCCTCTGCCGCCTGCGTTCGTGTTCGCGCAGCGGCGGCCTCCGGGGCCGAAGCTCAGGGACTACGAGCCGGGTGAGGTCTTCGCCCTCCGCAGCCTGGAGCACAAGTACATCGTGCGCACGGCGGCGCAGGACGAGCTCTACGACCTGCGCGCCGATCCCCTGGAGGCCACGAACCTTGCGGCGCGCCCGCTGCCCGTGCGACGAAGCCTGGAGCGGCTCGCCCGCGAGGCCTTCGCCCAGGCCGAGCGGGAGGGGGCGCGGTCCACCGCGCGGCCGGTGAGCCCCGAGGCCGAGGAGGAGCTGCGGGCGCTGGGGTACGTGCAGTGAGACGGGCCGTCTCGTTGACCCTTGCGGCCGGACTCGTCGCCTGCGCGACGTCCTCCGGAACTCCGCCCGTCGCGACCCGGGCGCATTCGGGCGGCTACCCCGCTCCCACGATCCGCTGGGCGCGGACGTCCGCGGAGTATCGCGTCCTCGCTCTCCAGGCCTATGGCCTGGCGCGCGAGCGCGTTCTCGCGGCCGCGGCGGGACGCGCGCCGCGGAGCTGGGCCGTCATCCTCGACATCGACGAGACCGTGCTCGACACCTCCCTCTACGCCAACGAGCGGATGGCGGCGGGCTCAGGCTACGACGAGGCGTCATGGGCCGAGCACGTGCGGCGGCGCGTCGATTCCGCCGTCCCCGGCGCGCGCGGGTTCCTCGAGGCCGTCCGCGGACACGGCGGAGTGATCGCCCTGGTCAGCAATCGCCGCGAGCCGGTGTGCGAGGACACGCGACGGAACCTCGAGGCCGAGCGCTTGCCGTTCGACGTGGTGCTGTGCCGACCCGAGGGCGGCCCCGGAGACAAGGAGCCGCGTTTCCGCCAGGTGGCCGAGGGAGCCGCACTGCCCGGGCTCGGGCCGCTCGAGGTGCTCGCTTTCGTCGGCGACAACATCCTCGACTTTCCCGGTGGCGCACAGACCCTGCGGGACGCGCCGGAGGAGGCCCTGGCCGGTTTCGGGACGCGTTTCTTCCTCCTGCCAAACCCCGTGTACGGCTCCTGGGAGCGGAACGCGGATCGCTAGAGCTACCGCCGGGGCACGACCACCGCCAGCGCGTCGCGCAGCCGCCGGAGCACGACGGGCGGCAGCAGCCGGAGCTCTCGCAGCCTGCGGGGGCGCGCGCGGCGAACCTCGGCGAGGGATAGCGCGTCGGCAAAGACCATGTCGGCGGCCTTCACCAGACGTTGCCACTCCGAGGCGGCCTGGCGCAGCCGTGCCTCGACGAGCAGCTCGTCGCCTCGAAGGCTGCGCACGAGCACCGAGGCGAAAGGCAGGACGGTCGGCGAATGGGACACGACCAGCAGGATCGCCCCCGCGGGGAGGGAGACGACGGCGTGCCGGTCCTCGGGCGAAACCTCGAGGTTGACGCTCTCGACTGCCGCGCCGGGTGCGATCGCGCGCACGCGCTCGAGGTGATAGGGCAGCGTGACGGCGAGGGCTCCGGTGAGCCGCTCCGGGCGTTCCTGAAGTTCGACCACGCTGCAGAAGGAAGCGGGGATCCCCAGCGCGTCCTCCAGCTCGCGCGCCAAGAGCTCCCCCATCTCTCGGGACGCGTCGATGGCCACGATCCGGTCCGGCGGCGTGCCCTGCAGCCATCGCACGACTGCGGCGCGGACCTCGTTGCCCGAGTAGCGCTCGAGGGCCAGGTGCAGCGAGAGCCGGATCATCTCGTCGAGGTCCCGGGCGTCCTGCGGAGCCTTGGGCCCGGACGAGCGCACGAACACGCCCGAGCCGGGCCTCAGCTCCAGGTGGCCGGCGTCCTCGAGGAGCTGATAGGCCGCGGAGACGGTGTTCGCATGGACGCGGAGCCGGCGCGCGAGGGCGCGGACGCTGGGCAACCGCTGCCCGGCCTTGAAGTCTCCGCCCAGGATCTTCAGCTCGATCTGCGCCTTGATCTGGTCGCGCACGGAAACCCCGCCGCGACGGCTGAGGACGATGTCCATCGGCCGGATTATGCCGCAAGGACGAATCGCAACCTCATAACGCATCTTTTGCGCACTCACCTGCGGGACTGCGCTACGATTGCGCCACGAAGGGGCAGAAAACCACGTCTGCGGCGCTGGCGCAGGATCTGCACAGTGATCGGCCGATGGCGGAATCCGTCCGGCCGATCGACCAGGACATCGGGACTCGCGAGCGGCAGCTCGCGATCCTGTCGGCGGTTGCGGAGCGGATCCACGCCGCTGAAGAGACCCAGGAGGTCCTCGACATCTGCCTCGACGAGATCCTCGAGGGGCTGGGCCTCGAAACGGCCTGGATCTTCCTCGGCGAGCAGAACGATCAGAAGCTCCGCCTGGCCGCGGCCAAGGGCGTGGCGCCCGCCTACCTCGAGGAGATGCACCGAGAGGGTCTGTCCGACTGCCTGTGCCCGGAGGTCTTCTGGACCGGCCACACCATGCAGGCCCGCAACACGACCCAGTGCCCGCGGATGCCGGCGATCGTCGAAGGCCTGGACTCGCCGGTGGCACACGCCTGCATCCCGCTGCGGATGCAGGGCAGCTCGGTGCGCGGGGTGCTGAACGTCGCCGCGCGGCCGGGTCAGGAGTTCGGCGACGACGAGCTGCACTTCCTCGAAACGCTCGGCCACCAGCTCTGCATCGCGATCGAGCGCGCCGAGCACCGGCGCGCCGAGCAGCTGCGGAACCAGGAGGCGCGTGCCCTGGCGGCGATCAACAAGGCCATCGGCGGCTCCCTCGACGTGTCGGCGGTGCTCCGAGCCGTGGGGCGGTCGGCGCGCGAGGTCCTGTCAGCCGATCGCGTCCAGATCTTCCTCGGCGACGACCCGCGCCGCCTCGTCGTGGCGCAGCTCACGGGGCTACCGCATCCCGAGCTGGTCGAAGGCCAGGCCATCGACCTCGAGGCCTGGGACGCGCGCATCCAGAGGCGCGCCCTCGAGGAGCGCCGGCTCTTCGAGGTGGCCGATTGGGCGCATGACGAGCGGGTGAACCGGCGGCTCGCGCGGCGGTGGGACACCGGCTCCGCCATCGTCGTGCCGCTCGTGGCCCGGGAGCGCACGCTGGGCCTCATGGTCGTCACGCGCATCCAGCCACACCGCTGGACGCCGGAGCAGCTCGAGGCCGCCGAGGCGCTGGCCGGCCAGGCCTCGGTCGCGATCGAGAACGCGCGGCTCTACGAGGAGAGCCGCAAGGCCTACGAAGGCCTGAAGGAAGCCCAGCAGCGGCTGCTGCAGAACGAGCGGATGGCGCTCCTGGGCACCTTCGCCTCGGGGCTGGCCCACGAGGTCCGCAATCCGCTCAACTCCATCGCGCTGCAGCTCTCGCTCCTCGAGCGCCGCATCGCGGGGGTCGACTCGAAGCTGATGGACCAGCTCGAGGAGCTGGTCGGCGTCATCCGCGAGGAGATCCGCCGCCTGGACGCGCTCGTCGGGGACTTCCTGTACTTCTCCAAGACCAGCCGCATCCAGTTCCAGGATGGCGACCTCGACGCCCTCATGGACGAGGTGACCCGCCTGCTGCGCCCCGAGGCGCGGGGCGCCGGCGTCACGCTCCGGCGGCAGCGGACGGGCGGCGCCGTCCCGCGGCTGCGGATGGACGCCGAGAAGATCAAGCAGGTCGTCATCAACCTGGTGCGCAACGCGATCGAGGCCATGCCGGACGGCGGTCTCGTGGCCCTCGAGAGCGGCGCGCGGGACGGGCGCGCCCTCGTGGTGGTCCGGGACAACGGCCCGGGGCTGCCCGACGGGATCGACGTGTTCCAGCTGTTCGTGACCACGAAGCCCAAGGGGACGGGGCTGGGCCTCTCCATCGCCCAGCAGATCGTGCTCGCCCATGGCGGCGAGATCGGCGCTTCGAGCGAGCCGGGGAAGGGCACGACGTTCACGATCGCCCTGCCCCTGGAGGATGCACATGGAAGCTAAGGGTCGGATCGTCGTGATCGACGACGAGGTGAACGCGGCGGCAGCCCTCGAGACGCTGCTCCGCGAGGACGGCTACGAGGTGGCGCGGGCTCACGAGGGTCGCGCGGGACTGCAGCTCCTGGAGAAGACGGATCCTGACATCGTCCTCACGGACCTCCGCATGCCGGGCATGGACGGCCTGCAGCTCCTGACCCGCATCAAGGAGATCCGGCCCGAGACGATGGTGATCCTGATGACGGCCTACGGCACCGTCAAGACCGCGGTCAAGGCCATGAAGCTCGGAGCCGAGGACTACGTCGGCAAGCCGATCGACGTCGAGGAGCTGGAGGTGATCCTGCAGCGCGCCATCGAGAAGAAGCGGCTGCTCGAGGAGGCCCGTCTGCTCCGCGAGCGCCTCGACCACAAGTACAACCTCGACAACCTCGTGGGCGAGAGCCCCGAGATGCTGGCGGCGTTCAAGACCATCCGTCAGGTGGCGGCCTCGAACTCCTCGGTGCTGCTGCTCGGAGAGAGCGGCACGGGCAAGGAGCTCTTCGCCCAGGCTCTCCACCAGAACAGCCCGCGCCGCAGCAAGCCTTTCGTGCGGGTGGCGTGCGCGTCCCTGCCGGAGACGCTCCTCGAGAGCGAGCTGTTCGGGCACGAGAAGGGCTCGTTCACCGGCGCCGTGTACAGCCGCGCGGGCCGCTTCGAGGTGGCCGACGGCGGCACGCTCTTCCTCGACGAGATCGGCGACATCTCGCCCACGGTCCAGGTCAAGCTGCTCCGCTTCCTCGAAGAGCGCGAGTTCGAACGCGTCGGCGGCAACAAGACCTACAAGGTGGACGTGCGGATCGTCGCGGCCACCCATCGCGACCTCAAGAAGAAGATGGAGGAGGGCTCGTTCCGGGAGGACCTGTACTACCGGCTCAACGTCATCGAAGTCCTGATCCCGCCGCTCCGGGAGCGGGCGGGAGACATCCCCCTCCTGGCCCAGCACTTCCTGCGCAAGTATTCCACCGCGAACTCGAAGACCCTGCGCTTCTCCGACGAGGTGCTGGCGCTCCTGCTGCAGCACCGCTGGCCCGGAAACGTCCGCGAGCTGGAGAACGCTATCGAGCGCGCGGTCGTCCTCGCCGACACCGACGTGCTGACCCTCGCGCACTTCCCGACACTGCGCCGCGTCGCGGCCCCAGAGGAGCCCAGGACCGCCTCGGGCTGCGGCGCCGCGATCCCGGGCAGCAGCCTGGCGGAGATCGAGAAGGAGGCCATCCTCCGCACCCTCGAGGCCGTGGGCGGCAGCACGTCGCGAGCGGCGGCGCTGCTCCACATCAGCCCCCGGAAGATCCAGTACAAGCTGAAGGAGTACAAGCAGGCGGGGGCGGTGCTCGTGCGGAGCGACGAGCACGCGCTCGTGGGCAGGTAGAAAGCCCCTCGCTTCGGTTGGGCCCCCACGCTTGACCTCCCCCCAAGAGGGCGGGAGGGCTGTGTGGCCCATCCTCCCCGTCGTTTCTCGCGCTTGCGCGCAAATGCCTCGGCGGCACCTGACGCTTCCGCAAAGGCTGCGGGCCGGAGCGCGCGAAACCCGGCGTGCCGCGGCCCGGCGCGCTGGCCCACGTCATGCAGAGTGACTTCGCCGGTAACGCCATGGCACTCACGGTCGGCGAGATCATGAGCAAGGAGCTCTTCAGCGTGAGGCCCACGGACGCGGCCGAGGACGCGCTCAACGGGATCCTTGCTCTCGGAATCACGGGGGCGCCGGTCCTCGACGACGAGTGCCGGCCCCTCGGCATGGTGTCGCTCCGGAACTTCGTCGGCCGCCGGCCGGGCGACCGGGTTGCGGACCGGATGACGACGCCCGCGGCAACGCTCTCCGTGAGCGCGAGCGTCGCCGAGGCCGGACGCCTGCTGGCCGAGACCGGACGCCGCCGGCTCACCGCCGTCGACGCCGCGGGACGCGCCGTCGGCGTCGTATCGGCCCTCGACGTGTTGCGCGGCCTGCTCGGCCTCCCGATCGTCCACCCGGCTCCGTTCCCCCACATGGACCTCGCGGCGGGATTCGTCTGGACCGACGAGCTGCCCCTCGAGCCCGCCATGTTTCCCGCGGCCGTGGAGGGTCCCGGGCTGCTCGTCCTCGTCCACGGCGGCTCCGGCAACCCGGAGCGGATCGTCTGGGCCGAGGCCTGCGACAACGTGCGCGCGCGCCTTCAGGACATGCTGGCCGCGCCCCAGACCGAGGAGCCGCTTCTCGCCTTCTGGCTGAAGCGGCCCCCGCTGCGCTTCCGCGCCGCGTCGGCCCTCAACTCGTCCGAGCGCCGGGAGGCAGCCGACGCCCTGCGCCGGCGCGCTCGTCTTCCCACCACCGAATCCTGGATCTGAAGAGCATGCGAAAGAGAAGCATCGTCACCGTCGACGGCAACGAGGCGGCCGCGTCGGTCGCCCACCGCGCGAGCGAGGTGATCGCGATCTACCCGATCACGCCGAGCTCGAACATGGGCGAGCTGGCCGACGAGTGGTCGGCGGCGGGCCGCACGAACCTGTGGGGAACGGTCCCACGGGTGATCGAGATGCAGTCGGAGGGCGGAGCCGCCGGAGCCGTGCACGGCGCGCTGCAGGCCGGGGCGCTGTCGACGACGTTCACGGCCTCCCAGGGCCTGCTCCTCATGATCCCCAACATGTACAAGATCGCGGGGGAGCTGACGCCCTTCTGCATGCACGTGGCCGCCCGGACCGTCGCCACCCACGCCCTCTCGATCTTCGGCGACCACTCCGACGTGATGGCCTGCCGCCAGATCGGCTTCGCGATGCTGGCGTCGGGCTCGGTGCAGGAGGCCCACGACCTGGCCGCGATCGCCCACGCGGCGACGCTGAGGAGCCGCGTGCCGTTCCTGCACTTCTTCGACGGCTTCCGCACCTCCCACGAGGTCGCGAAGATCGAGGAGCTGAGCGACGACGACCTGCGCACCCTCATCGATCCCGAGACGATCGCCGCGCACAGGCGCCGGGCCCTGACGCCGGACCGCCCGGTGCTGCGGGGCACCGCGCAGAACCCGGACACGTTCTTCCAGGCCCGCGAGGCCGGCAACCGCTTCTACGACGCCTGCCCGAGGACGGTGGCCGAGGTGATGGAGACCTTCGCCCTCCTCACCGGCCGCCTGTACCACCTCTTCGACTACGTCGGACATCCCGAGGCCGAGCGGGTCGTCGTCCTGATGGGCTCGGGCGCGGAAGCCGTCCACGAGACCGTGGATTTCCTCGCGGCCCGGGGCGAGCGCGTCGGCGTCCTGAAGGTGCGGCTGTTCCGGCCGTTCTCGGTCGCCGACTTCGCCGCCGCCCTTCCGCCGACCGTGCAGCGCATCGCCGTCCTCGACCGGACGAAGGAGCCCGGCGCGGTGGGCGATCCGCTGTACCTCGACGTCGTCGCGGCGCTCCGGGAGGCGCGGGATGCGGGCCGGCTCCAGCATCTGCCCCGGGTCGTCGCGGGACGCTACGGGCTCTCGTCCAAGGAGTTCACGCCGGGGATGGTCAAGGCGGTGTTCGACACGCTGGCGGCGGATGAGCCGCGCCATCGCTTCACCGTCGGCATCGTCGACGACGTGACCCACACCTCGCTCCCCTTCGACCCCGCGTTCGACGTCGAGGCTGGAGACACGGTGCGGGCGATCTTCTGGGGCCTCGGCGCCGACGGGACGGTGGGCGCCAACAAGAACTCGATCAAGATCATCGGCGAGGAGACCGACCACTTCGCCCAGGGCTACTTCGTCTACGACTCTAAGAAGTCCGGAGCCGTGACGGTGTCCCACCTCCGCTTCGGCCCGCGGCCGATCCGCTCCACCTACCTGCTCCGCCGCGCGAGCTTCGTGGGCTGCCATCAGTTCGGTCTGCTCGATCGCTTCGAGATCCTCGAGACGGCCGAGCCCGGCGGCGTGTTCCTGTTGAACGCGCCCTACCCGCCCGAGCAGGTCTGGGACAGGCTGCCCCGCGAGGTCCAGCAGGAGGTGGTCGAGAAGCGGCTGCGCCTCTACGCGATCGACGCTTATCGGGTGGCGAAGGAGACCGGCATGGGCGGCCGGATCAACTCGATCATGCAGACCTGCTTCTTCGCGATCTCGGGCGTGCTGCCGAAGGACGAGGCGATCGCGAGGATCAAGGAGGCGATCGAGAAGACCTACGGCAAGAAGGGTCGCGAGGTCGTGGAGCGCAACTTCGCCGCCATCGACGCGACCCTCGCGAACTTGCACCGCATCGAGACGCCGCTGCAGGCGACCGCCACGCGCACGCGGCCGCCCCTCGTCTCCGAGGCCGCACCCGACTTCGTCAAGCGCGTGACCGCAGTGATGATCGCCGGCAAGGGCGACCTCCTGCCCGTGAGCGCCTTCCCGCCGGACGGCACGTGGCCGACGGCCACCTCGAAGTGGGAGAAGCGCGGCATCGCCCTGGAGATGCCGCTGTGGGACGCGCCGATCTGCATCCAGTGCAACAAGTGCGCGCTGGTCTGCCCCCATGCCGCGATCCGGGCCAAGCTCTACGCGCCCGAGGCGCTCCTCGGAGCGCCCGAGGGCTTCGTCGCGGTGGACTTCAAGTCGCGCGAGCTCCCGGGGCTCAAGTACACGCTCCAGGTCGCGCCGGACGACTGCACGGGCTGCAACCTGTGCGTGGCCGTCTGCCCGGCCAAGGACAAGAAGGAGCCGCGCCGCAAGGCCATCAACATGGAGCCGCGCCTCCCCGTCCTCGAGCGCGAGCGCCGCAGCTACGACTTCTTCCTCTCGCTGCCGGAGTTCGACCGGACGAGCCTGCCGAGGGACGTCAAGGGCACGCAGTTCCTGGAGCCGCTCTTCGAGTACTCGGGCGCCTGCGCCGGCTGCGGCGAGACGCCGTACCTCAAGCTGTTGAGCCAGCTCTTCGGGGACCGCCTGCTGGTCGCGAACGCGACGGGATGCTCCTCCATCTACGGCGGCAACCTGCCGACGACGCCCTGGGCGGTGAACCGCGAGGGGCGGGGCCCGGCCTGGTCGAACTCCCTGTTCGAGGACAACGCGGAGTTCGGCCTCGGCATGCGCCTGGCCCTGGACAGCAGGGCGGACCAGGCTCGCACCCTGCTGCGCTTCCTCGCGCCCCAGCTTCCCACGCGGCTGGTCGACGAGCTGCTGGCCGAGGACCAGTCGAACGAGAAGGGCATCCGCGACCAGCGCGAGCGGGTGCAGGCGCTGCGCGGCGCCCTGGGCGGTCTGCGCGGCCCCGAGGTCGCCCGGCTGGACCTGCTCGCCGACGACCTGGTCAAGAAGAGCGTGTGGATCGTGGGGGGCGACGGCTGGGCCTACGACATCGGCTTCGGCGGCCTCGACCACGTGCTCTCCACGCGCAACGACGTGAACGTGCTCGTCCTCGACACCGAGGTCTACTCGAACACCGGCGGCCAGCAGTCGAAGGCGACGCCCCTGGGCGCGGCCGCGAAGTTCGCCGCGGCGGGCAAGGAGTCGGGCAAGAAGGACCTGGGGATGATGCCGATGAGCTACGGCCACGTGTACGTGGCCCACGTGGCCTTCGGCGCGAAGGACAGCCAGACGGTGCAGGCCCTGCTCGAGGCCGAGGCCTACCCCGGGCCGGCCCTGGTCATCGCGTACAGCCACTGCATCGCCCACGGCTACGACATGGCCCAGGGCGCCGAGCAGCAGAAGCTCGCCGCGGCCTCGGGGATCTGGCCGCTCTACCGCTTCGACCCGCGTCGCGCCGCGAAGGGCGAGCCTCCGCTCCAGCTCGATTCGCCGGAGCCGAAGGCCAGCGTCCGCCAGTACATGCGAAACGAGACGCGCTTCCGGATGGTCGAGAAGCAGGATCCGGAGCGCTTCCGCCACCTGCTGGCGCGAGCCGAGCGCCAGGCCCGCCAGCGCTTCGCGGTCTACCGGCAGCTGGCCGGGCTGACCATTCCGCAGGTCGCCGTCGAGGACGAGGAGCCCGCCCTGGCGACGACGGAGAAGTAGGAGGCGTCATGGACTTGAGGACGCGGTATCTCGGCCTCGACCTCCCCCACCCGTTCATGCCGGGCGCCTCGCCCCTCGTGGACGATCTCGACACCGTGAAGCGCCTCGAGGACGCCGGCGCCTCGGCGATCGTGATGCACTCGCTCTTCGAGGAGCAGATCCGCAGGGAGCAGGTCGCGACCTTCCTGCACACCGAGATGCACGGCGAGTCGTACGCCGAGGCCCTCTACTACTTCCCGCGCCCCGAGAGCTTCCGTCTCGGGCCCGAGGAGTACCTGGCCCAGCTGGGGCGCATCAAGGGCACGGTCCGCTTGCCCGTCATCGCGTCCCTGAACGGCACCACCCTGGGAGGCTGGCTCGGCTACGCGCGGGCCATGGAGCAGGCCGGGGCCGACGCCCTCGAACTGAACGTCTACGCGGTGCCCTCGGCTCCCGAGGACAGCGCCGCCGACATCGAGAACCGGACCGTCGAGATGCTGCGGGCCCTCAAGGCGGCCCTGGGGATCCCGGTGGCGGTTAAGCTCTCTCCGTTCTACACCTCGCTTCCGCACTTCGTCGGCCGCCTCGAGACCGCGGGCCTGGACGGCCTCGTCCTCTTCAACCGCTTCTACCAGCCCGACATCGACCCGGAGAACCTCGACCTGAACCGCGAGCTGCGGCTCTCGAGCTCCGTCGAGCTGCCCCTGCGGCTGCAGTGGCTGGCGCTGCTGAAGGACCGCGTGCGCTGCTCCCTGGCCGTCACGGGAGGCGTGCACGACGGCCGCGACGCGGTGAAGGCCGTGATGGCGGGCGCCGACGCCGTACAGATGGTGTCGGCCCTGCTGCGCCACGGCCCGTCGCACCTGCGCCGAGTGCGCGACGAGATGATCGCCTGGATGTACGAGCACGACTACACGTCGCTCGCCCAGATGAAGGGCAGCATGAGCCGGGCGTCGTGCCCGGACCCCTCGGTCTACGAGCGCGCGAACTACATGCTGATGCTGCAGAGCTGGGAGCGCGCGTAGGGGACGCGGCGCCCGTCACTCCCGGGCAGGCTCGCCGGCAGCTCCGTCGAAGACGTGAACGACTCCCGTCTCGAGCGCGTACTCCGCCCCGACGACGAGCAGGCCGTCCCGCTCGATGAGCCCCTCGAGCAGCTCCGAGCCGTGGCGCAACTGGTTCGCCGCGGCGCGGACGTTCGCGCGAACGGCAGCCGACACGAGAGCGTCGGGCTGCCGGGCCAGGTCGGTCGCCAGCAGGCCCTCGATCGCGGGCCGGATGCGGTCGACGATGGACCGCAGGTTCCGCGACGGCGCGCTCCTCGCCTGCCGCAGCGCGTCGAGGGTCGCCAGGACGGCCCCGCACTGGGAATGGCCGAGCACCACGACCAGCCGCGTCCCGAAGCGCTCCGCGGCGAACTCCACACTGCCGATCTGCGAAGGGGCGACGACGTTGCCGGCGACGCGGATCACGAAGAGGTCTCCCAGGCCCTGGTCGAAGACCATCTCCGCCGGCACCCGCGAGTCCGAGCACCCGAGGATGATGGCGAACGGCTCCTGGCCCGTCACGAGCTCGGCCCGACGCGCGCTGCGGGACCCCGCGCCCGCGCCCCGCACGTCGGAGGCGAAGCGGCCGTTGCCCGCCAGGAGGCGCGCGAGCGCCTCGCTTGCCGCGACCCTCAAGCTCGGCCGATCAACATCCGGGGAGCGCCTCCACCAGGATGCGCCCGGCCGCGAGGCTGCGCAGCTCCTCCGCGGTCTCGAGGGTGGTGAAGATCGCCCGCTTCGCGGCGGACTGCTCGACGGGACCCACGGCGAGCGTCCCGAGCTGCCGCCTCCCCCACTCGTGGTGCCGCCACTCGTCCGGCTGGATCCGCGTCCGGTACATCTCTGCGGTGGCGCGGTCCCCGGCCGCCTCGCAGAACGCGATGAACAGCTCGTTGGACTTCCAGCCGATGGCCTCCCGTGTGAACTGCGCGGCCGCCACCCGCTCGACGGTCGTCTCGAGGGTGCCCAGGTACAGGTAGAGGCGGCTGTAGCCGCCCGCCGTGGGCGAGAACCCTCCCAGGTCGAAGCGCAGCTCCCGGAGCCGCTCCTCGATGAGGCCGTAGTGACGCGCCTCGTCGCCGGCCTGGCGCGCGAAGGCCAGCTTCGCCTCGAGCTCGGGCGTCGAGTGCACCCAGCGCGCCGCGATCTCGGCAGCCTCGAACTCGAGGCGCAGGGCGCCCAGGAGCAGCGCCGGCACCTCGGCGCGGCCGACGGACGCGGGGATGCCCTCCAGGGCGGCGTCGCGGACGGCCAGCACCTGCCAGAGACTCTCGTTCATCTGCCGGACGAAGTCGTCCGCTCGCATGCTCCTCCCTCCGGCCGCGGCTAGAGACGCCGCCGGAGCACCCGGCCCAGGCGCCTGATCCCCTCCTCGATGCGGGCGGGCGTGCAGTAAGAGTAGTTCAAGCGGAACGTCGACGCACCGTCGCCGTCGGGGAAGAACGATCGCCCGGGGACGAAGGCGACCTTCTCCTC
>DASSJI010000287.1:0-22721 GCA_035691285.1 Vicinamibacteria bacterium
CGTCACTGCGTCGAGGACCGCGGCCCATTCGTTGCCCGCGCCGTCGAAGACGCTCACGCCGTCGCCGGAGCGCAGCCGCAAGACCTCGCGAGCGTGATGGGCGGCGTGCTCCGGGAGATGCACGCGCGCGCCCGGAGCGGCGGCGGGGACGTGGAAGCGGGGGAGGCTCATGTCGCCCTGAAGCGCAGCGCCGACCATTCTCCGTCACGCCGCTCCCGCGGCGCACCGAGGACGGCGTAGGCCTGGGCGACCGCGACCGCCTCCTCGGCAAGGATACCGGAGAGGACCAGCGTGCCCCCCGGCGCGACGAGGCCTGCGATCTCGGCGGCATGGATGCGCAGCAGGGGCGCGGTGACGTTGGCGAGCACGAGGTCGAACGCGCGGGGACGGAAAGGGGCGCCCGCGTCGCCGCGCACGAGGTCCAGCTCGACGCCGTTGAGGCGCGCGTGGTGACGGGCCGAGACCAGGGCCTCGGGGTCGTTCTCGACCCCCACGACGCGTGGAGCCCCGAGCCGGGCGGCGGCGATCGCGAGGATCCCGGTGCCCGTGCCGACGTCGAGGACCCGGCGCGGGGCGGCAGCCGCGAAGGCCGCCTCGATTTCCGCCAGGCACAGCCGCGTCGACTCGTGGGTGCCGGTCCCGAACGCCCGGCCGGGGTCCACGAGGATCAAGCGCTCGGCCGGCTCGAGGCGATCGGGGACGTCCCAGGGGGGCGCGACGCGGAAGCGGCTGACACGGAAGCCGCGGAACGTCTCGCGGAAGCGCCCGACCCAATCGACCTCGGGCACGGGGACCGGCTCGACGCGGGCGGAAGCGCCGGACAGGCGGTCCCGCAACGCCTCGAGAGGCGCGGCCTCTGGGAAGTAGGCGAGGAGGATGGCCTGTCCCTCGCCGGCGTTGCGGACCTCGATGCCGAGCGTCCCGAGCTCCCACAACACGCCCGTGGCTTCGTCCTCGTGAGCTTCGGGCAGCGTGATGCGGAGGGCGGAGACGCTCACGGCCGCGAGTGTAGTCTGTGGCGTTGGCTGTGGCTGACCGCTGATGGCTGATTGTTGCCTTACTGGCCGAGCAGGTCCCGCACCTTCTCGAAGAAGCTCTTGTCCTTGTCCTTCGAGGCGTCCGGGACGGACAGCGTCTTTCCAAGCTGCTCCAGAAGCTTGCGCTGGTCGGCCGTGAGCCTGGTCGGGACCACCACCCGGACCGCGACGTGGAGATCGCCGCGCCCTCGTCCGCCGAGCTGCGGCACGCCGTGCCCGCGCACGCGGAAGGATTGCCCGGACTGGGTTCCCTCAGGGATGTGGATCTTGGCGCGGCCTCCGTCCGGCGTCGGCACCTCGAGGCTCGCTCCGAGGGCCGCCTGCGTGATGCTGACCGGCACCTCGCAGGAAAGCGTCGTCCCGTCGCGGCGGAAGAAAGGGTGGTCGGCGACGCGAACGACGACGTACAGGTCTCCCGGGGGCCCGCCCTGGGCCCCGGCCTCTCCCTCCCCCGCGATGCGGAGCTGGCTTCCGGTGTCCACCCCGCCGGGGATCCTGATCTGGATCTTGCGCTCGCGAACGACGTGCCCCTCGCCGCGACACTCGGCGCAGGGCTTGGTGATGATCCTTCCGACGCCGCGGCAGCGGGAGCAGGTGCGCGCCACGCTGAAGAAGCCCTGCTGGAACGTGACCTGGCCCGCCCCGCCGCACGAGGGGCAGCTCTGCGGGCTCGAGCCCGCGGCGCTGCCGCTGCCCCCGCAGCTCGCGCACGTCTCGGCCCGCGGGATCTGGACGTGGGTCTCGGCGCCGAACAGCGCCTCCTCGAAGCCGAGCTCGAGGTTGTAGCGGAGGTCGGCGCCCCGGCGCGGCCCGCGGCGCCGTCCGAACACGTCGCCGAAGCCGAAGAAGTCGCCGAGGATGTCGCCGAAGTCGGCGAAGATCGTCGGGTCGAAGCCGGGCGCGGCGCCGCCGAGGCCGGCGTGTCCGTACGCGTCGTAGCGCCGTCGCTTCTCAGGGTCCTGGAGGACGCTGTAGGCCTCGGCGGCCTCCTTGAACTTCTCCTCGGCCTCCTTGTCGCCCGGATTGCGGTCGGGATGGAACTTGAGGGCGAGCTTCCGGTAGGCCGACTTGATCTCCTGCTCGCTGGCGTTCCGGGGGACACCGAGGATCTCGTAGTAGTCCCGGTTGGTCGTGGCCGCCATCAGCCGATGGCGGCCCTCAAGGCCTGAGCATCGCCTGGCCGATCAGGCTGGCGGCACGCTCCATGTCCGCGAGGCGGCCCTTGAGCTCCGCGAGGTCGCCGTCGGTCCTGGCCTTCTTCGCCTTCTCGATCGCGTCCAGGATGCGCTGCTGCTCGTCGGCCGTCAGCTTGCCCTCGAGGGCCTGGACCGAGCGCATGGTGTTCGTGACGAGGCCGTCGAGCTGCCGCATCACGGCCTCCTGCTCCTTCTGGGCGCGCTCGTGCTGCTCGCGCTGTCGGGTCTCCCCGACGAGCCGGTTCAGCTCCGGCTGGCTCAGGCCGCCCGACGGGTGGATCACCACCGACTGGCTGCGCCCGGTCGCCTGGTCCTGGGCGCTGACCGAGACGATGCCGTTCACGTCGATCTCGAAGGTGACCTCGATCTGGGGCACGCCCTTGGGGGCGGGCGGGATGTTCGTCAGCTCGAACTTGGCCAGGCTCTTGTTGTAGGCCGCCATGTCGCTCTCGCCCTGCAGCACGTGGACCTCGACCTTCGTCTGGTTGTCTGCGACGGTGGTGAACACGCGGCCCTTCCTGGTCGGGATCGTGCTGTTGCGCTCGATGAGGGAGGTGAAGGTGCCGTCCTTCGTCTCGATGCCCAGGGTGTGCGGCGTCACGTCGAGGAGGACCAGATCCTTCACCTCGCCGGCGATGATCCCCGTCTGGATCGCGGCGCCCATGGCGACGCTCTCGTCGGGGTTGACGGCGCGGTTGGCCTCCTTGCCGAAGACCCGTCGCACCACCTCCGAGACCTGCGGGGCGCGGGTCTGGCCGCCCACGAGCAGCACCTCGTCGAGCTTGTCGGCGGACATTCCGGCGTCGGCCAGGCAGCGCTTGCAGGGCTCGACGGTGCGCTCGAGCAGGTCGTTCGTGAGGCCCTCGTACTTCTGGCGGGTGAGGACCGTGTTCAGGTGCTTGGGCCCCGAGGCGTCCGCCGAGATGAACGGGAGCACGATCTCGGTCTGCATGGCCGTGCTCAGCTCGCACTTCGCCTTCTCGGCGGCCTCCTTGAGACGCTGGAGGGCCATGCGGTCCTGGCGCAGGTCGATGTTGTTCTCCCTGAGGAACTCCTCGATCAGCCAATCGATGACGCGCTGGTCGAAGTCCTCGCCCCCCAGGAAGGTGTCGCCGCCCGTCGCCCGCACCTGGAAGAGGCCCTCGGACATCTCCAGGATCGAGATGTCGAAGGTGCCGCCCCCCAGGTCGTAGACCGCCACGAACTGCCCCCGCGTGTTCTTGAGCCCGTAGGCGAGGGCGGCGGCGGTCGGCTCGTTGATGATGCGCGAGACCTTGAGGCCCGCGATCAGCCCGGCGTCCTTGGTGGCCTGGCGCTGCGGGTCGTTGAAGTAGGCGGGGACCGTGATGATGGCCTCGTCGACGGGCTCGCCGAGGTAGTCCTCGGCGGCGGCCTTCAGCTTCTGCAGCACGAACGCCGAGATCTCGGGCGGCGAGTAGACCTTGTCCTCGATCTGGATGTGGCAGTCGCCGTTGCCCGCCTCGGCGAGCTGGTAGGGGAGGAAGCGCTTCGCCTGCTCGACTTCCTTGGATCCGAACTTGCGCCCGATGAGGCGCTTCACCGCGAACACGGTGTTGCGGGGGTTGGTCAGGGCCTGGCGCTTGGCGATCTGGCCAACCAGGCGCTCTCCCTTGGCCGTGAAGCCCACGATGGAGGGCGTCGTGCGCGCGCCCTCCTGGTTGGGGATCACCTGGGGCGCCCCGCCCTCCATCACCGCGACGCAGGAGTTGGTGGTGCCGAGATCGATGCCGATGACCTTAGCCACGTTTGTCCTCTTCCGTTCTCGACCCTAGTGCACGGGCTCATCGCCGGACTTCGCTTCGGCCTCGCCGCGGGCGACCTTGACGAGGGCCGGGCGCAGCAGGCGTCCGCCCAGAAAGTACGCCTTCCGGAAGGTCTCGACAACCGTCCCGTCGGAGAAGCCGGGGACGGACTCGTAGGACAGCGCCTGGTGCATCTCGGGGTCGAAGGCCTCGCCCGTGGGGTCCTTCGCCTTGACGCCCTCGCTCTCGAGGAGAGCGAGGACCTGACGCTGGATCAGCTCGACGCCCGCGCGCATGGGCGTGTCGGGGGGCAGCGCCTCCAACGCGCGGTCGAAGTCGTCGAGGACCGGCAGCAGCGCCTGGCAGACGCGCGCCGTGGCCGCGCGCTCGGCCTGGACGCGGTCGCGCTCGACGCGCTTCTTGTAGTTCTCGAAGTCGGCCCGCCGGCGCAGCAGCTGGTCGCGCAGCTCGTCCCGCTCCCGGCGCAGCGCCTCGAGCGCCTCGCGGGTGAGGGGAGGCTCCTGGCCCTCGGGAGCGACTTCGAGGCCGGTGGGCTCGACCGGCTTGTCCGGGTCCTCCACAGCCGCGTCGGGCGGCGCGCCGCCGTTGCCCGGCTTGTCGCTCAAGCGCGAATCTCCCGGAGCGCCCGCGAGATCTCGCGGGCGACGTGGTCCACGAGGGCCACCACGCGGGCGTACTCCATGCGCGTGGAGCCCAGCACCCCGACGCCCCAGCCCGCCTCGCCGGCCAGCGGATAGCTGGCGGCGACCAGGGACGTGGCGCGCAGCTCGGGCTCGGAGTTCTCCCGGCCGATCACGATGCGGATGCCCTCGTCGGACAGGCAGGCGGTGAGGATCTTGACCAGGCGGCCCTTCTCCTCGAAGGTCTTGAACAGCGCCCGCATCTGCTCGAGGTCGACTTCGCGATGCTCGAGCATGTTGGCGGTGCCGTCCATCAGGAGGCTGCCCTCGCCCTCGCCGGCGAAGGCGCGCTCGCCGAGGCGCACGGCCTTCTGCATCAGCGAGTCGTAGAGCGCCTTCTCCTCCTGCATGAGGTCGAGGAGCCGCGCCCGGACTTCGGGCAGCCGCATGCCGGAGAAGTTCTGGTTCAGGTAGTTGGCGCAGGCCTGCAAGTCGTCCTGGCTCAGCTCCTCCTGGACCTCGAGCACCTTGTGGGTGACGAGCCCGGTCTGGTCCACGAGCACCGCGAGGATGCGCGGCTCCGGCAGGCGGACGAAGTCCACGTGGCGGAAGCTGGTGCGCGCGATGTCCGGGGCCAGGACGAAGGCCACGTTCCGCGACAGCCGCGAGAGCAGGTGCACGGCGTTGTCGAGCACCTCGAGAGGCGAGCCCTCGCGGGGCCGCAGGCCGGTGCGGATCGCCGCGGCTTCCTTGGCGGGCAGCGTCTCGCGGGCCATGAGGGCGTCCACGAAATAGCGATAGCCCTCGTCGGTCGGCACCCGCCCCGCGCTCGTGTGCGGGTGGTCGAGGAGCCCGAGCTTCTCGAGGTCGGCCATGATGTTGCGGACCGTGGCGGGCGAGAGCGGGCGGGACAGGAGCCGCGACAGGCTCTCGGATCCCACCGGCTCCCCGGTGGCCACGTGGGCCCGGATCAGCGACCGGAGTACCTCGGCGCTGCGCTCGTCGAGATTCGGATTCGGCATGCTCTCTGGAGGGTGAGGAGCCGTAACTCCTTCGCCCCGAGAATTATAGCCTAATCGATCTGGGCCCTCTGCAGGGCGCCGCTGAAGTCGATGTACACGGACTTCCACTCGCTGAAGACGTCGAGGGCCTGCACGCAGGCCTCGCGATGGCCGTTGCCCGTGGCCTTCGTCCCTCCGAAGGGCAGGTGCGTCTCGGCGCCGATGGTGGGCGCGTTCACGTAGAAGATGCCCGTGTACATCTCCTGCATCGCGCGGAAAGCGTTGCCGATGTCGCGGGTGTAGATCGAGGCCGACAGCCCGTAGTCGACGGAGTTTCCGACCGCGACGGCTTCTTCCAGCGATCCCACCGGGATGAGCGCGACCACGGGGCCGAAGATCTCCTCGCGGGCGATCCGCATGTGCGGGGACACGTCGCCGAACACCGTCGGCTCGTGGAAGAAGCCCCTGGCGTGGCTCCCCTCCGACAGCCGCCGGCCGCCGCAGAGGAGGCGCGCGCCTTCAGCGCGGCCGAGCTCGACGTAGCCCTCGATCCGCCGCAGCTGCGCCTCGCTCACCACGGGGCCCATGTCCGTGCCGGCCTGCAGTCCGTCGCCGACGCGGAGCGCCTGCGCCCGCTCCACGAAACGGCGCGCGAAGGCGTCGTACACCGCGCGATGCAGCACCACCCGACTCGCCGCGGTGCAGCGCTGACCGCTCGTCCCGAAGCCGCCCCAGACCGCGCCGTCGACGGCGAGCTCGAGATCGGCGTCGTCCATGACGAGGATGACGTTCTTGCCGCCCATCTCGAGGTGGCAGTGCTTGAAGGCCCGGGCGGCGGCCTCAGACACGCTGCGCCCGGTGGTCGTGGAGCCGGTGAAGGAGACGACGCCCACATCGGGATGCGTCACGAGCGCCGCGCCCGGCTCGCTTCCGCCGGTGACCAGGTTCAGCACGCCGGGCGGCAGCCCGGCCTCTTCGAGCGCCCGCACCAGATTGACGGCGGACAGGGGCGTGTCGGGCGCAGCCTTCAGCACGACGGTGTTGCCGAGCACGAGCGCCGGCATGGCCTTCCAGGAAGGGATCGCCATGGGGAAGTTCCAGGGCGTCACGAGCCCCGCGACGCCGACGGGCATGCGGACGGACATCTGGAACTTGTCGCGCAGCTCGGAGGGCGTCGTCTGGCCGAACTGCCGGCGGCCCTCGCCCGCCATGTAGTAGGTCATGTCGATGGCTTCCTGGACGTCGCCGCGCGTCTCGGCGAGGACCTTGCCCATCTCGCGGGTCATGTCGCGGGCGAGCGCCTCCTTGCGCCGCCCGAGGATCTCGGCGGCGCGGAACAGTATCTCGCCGCGCTTCGGAGCCGGCAGGCGCTTCCACGCGGGGAAGGCCGCCTTGGCGGCGGCGACCGCGGAAGCCGCGTCCTCGGGTCCCGAATCGGCGAAGCGGCCGAGGCAGTCGTCCGTGTCGGCGGGGTTCAGGTCTTCGAACGTCCTGCCCGAGGCCGCGTCACGCCAGCTGCCGCCGATGTAGTTGCCCCAGGTGTCGCCCATCTTCAGGTTACGGGAGCGCGGCGGCGGGCTTCTCCTGTCGCGGGGACTCGACGCGGCCCATCTCGGTCTTGCCCTTGAACGAGGCGCCCTCGGCGATCACGATGCGCGGGGCGCGGATGTTGCCCGTCAGGCGGCCGGTCGCCTGGAGCTCGATCCGCTGCGTGGCGGTGCAATCGCCGACGACCTCGCCGCTCACGACCACGCTGGCGGCGTGCACGCTGGCCAGGACCCGCCCTCCCGGGGCGATCCGCAGCTCGCGGGAGATGCGCACCTGACCCTCGACGGTCCCTTCCACGACGACGTCGTCGTCACCGGTGATGTCGCCCTTGAGGCGTGCGCGCGGGCCGATCACGCTGCTCCGGCTCGCGACCGGCGCCTGGGGTGCCGCAGGAGAGGGCGTCGGCGCGGTGGGCGCGACGAGCTTCTCGGGAATCGGCTCCGGCTGCTTCGACTCCGACTTTCCGAAGATGCCCATGCCTCCTCCCTGCGGCGTCCGAGCTCGGAGCGGCGGATGGAGCGGGCGACGGGGTTCGAACCCGCGACACCGAGCTTGGGAAGCTCGTACTCTACCAGCTGAGCTACGCCCGCCCGAGCCGAAACGCCGCGATGATAGCATCGCGGCGGTGCCGGTCAAGGCGGCTTGACACGGGGCGGGAAGGCCTCCACAGTGCCGCGGCCTTGATGGCGGCATGGAAGTTCCGGCTCCGGGCGGCGGCGCGGAACCTGCTCCTCGTGAGCGCGAGCCTCACCCTGACGCTCGGCATGGGCGAGCTTGCGGCGCGCGTCCTGCGACGGGCGACGCCGGGCGGAAAGGAGGATCGGGCCACCCCACAGTACATGATGAAGGACCCCGTTCTCGGCTGGCGCAAGAAGCCGAGCGCCACGGCCGCCTACCGCAGGCGCGAATACTCCGTGGAGGTCCGGACGAACGCCCTGGGCATGCGCGATCCAGAGCGCGCGCGGACGCCCCCGCCCGGGACGCTGCGCCTGCTGGCGCTCGGGGACTCGTTCGTCGAGGGCTATTCGGTGGCGCTCGAGAGCACCCTGACCCAGGTGCTCGAGGGGCGGCTCAACTTGGAAGCCGGCTGCCCGGTGGAGGTCCTGAATGGAGGGACGGCCGCCTGGAGCACCGACCAGGAGTATCTCTACTACCGCGAAGAGGCCTGGGCGCTGGGCGCGAACGTGGTGATGCTGTTCCTCTACTACAACGACATCCTGGCGAACCTTCAGCCGGACTACTGGGGCCAGGGCAAGCCCGTCCTCGAGGAGCGCGACGGGAGGCTCGAGATCGCGCCGCGCCCGACGCCAAAGCCCGGCGCGCGGGCGGCCCGGGATGCCCGCGAAGAAGCCGGCGAAGCCGACGCTCCCGTGCCGCGGGCCTCCGGCCGCTCGGCGCTCCTCGACTTCGTGCGGGAGCGGCTGCTGCGGGGCCAGCCGCGGCTCTACCAGTCGCTCGCGAGAGCCGGCCTGTGGGCGCCCCTCGCGCCGGAGGCGCCGAAGACGGAGATGCGGATCTACGAGGCCCGCCTCGCGCCGCTGCTCCAGGTGGCCTGGCAGCGGACGCTGCGGATCGTCGAGGGATTGCGGGACGAGGCCGAGGCGCGCGGGGCCCGCCTGGTCGTGATCTACGTGCCCGCCGCATTCGAGGTGGACGAACGCGCCTGGCAGCTCACCGAGCTCGCCTACGGGATGAGCGAGCCGGCGTGGCGGCGATCCGCCCTGGCCGAGCGCCTCGTGAACGCGGGACGTCGCCGCGGGTTCGCCGTGCTGGACCTGACCGCCGCGCTGCGGGAGGCCGAGGGCGGCGGAGCGACCTACTTCGTCCTGGATCACCACTGGACGCCGCTGGGCCACCAGGCGGCCGCCGGAGCGCTCGCGGCCTACCTGCGGGAAGGCGGATACGTCGTCTGTCCGTGAGCGCCGAGCCTAGCCGCGGATGATGCCCAGCACCTCGTCGCGCCGGCGCTCCATCTCGGCGGCCGAGTAGGCCTCGAGATTCAGACGCAGCAACGGCTCGGTGTTGGAAGGCCGCACGTTGAAATGCCAGTCGTCGAAGTCCACGGACAGCCCGTCCAGCCGGGAGACGCGGCCTGCCCGGTAGCGCTCCTCGAGTCGGGCCAGGGCCGCACCCACGTCGGACACCTTCGAGTTGATCTCTCCTGAGATGTGATACCGCTCCCGCAGCGGCTCGAGGATCTCGCTGAGCTTGCGGCCTGCGACGCCCAGGTACTCCAGCATGAGGAGCGCCGGGATCATCCCGTTGTCCGCGAACCAGTTCTCGCGGAAGTAGAAGTGGCCGGAAACCTCGCCGCCGAAGGCGGCCGCCTCGTCGCGCATCCGGCGCTTGATGAAGGCGTGGCCGACGCGGTGCATCACCGCGTGGCCTCCCGCGGCTCCGATGCGGTCGGGCACGGCCCGCGAGGCGCGCACGTCGTAGACGATCTTCGCCCCCTCTTCCTTCCGGCAGAAGGACTCGCCCAGCAGCGCCGTCACGAAGTCGCCGGGAACGAAGCGGCCGGTGTCGTCGATGAAGAAGCAGCGGTCGGCGTCGCCGTCCCAGGCGATGCCCAGGTCGGCGCGCTCCGTCACCACCCGCTCCATGATCTCCCGCCGGTTCTCCTCGACGAGCGGGTCCGCCGGATGGTTCGGGAACGTTCCGTCCACGTCGAAGTACATGCGGACCTGCTCCAGCGGCAGATGGCGCAGGATCGCCTCGGCGCCGACTGCGCCCATCCCGTTGCCCGTGTCGAGGACGACCTTCAGGGGACGCACCTTCGCGGGCTCGATGAACGACAGGCAGTGGCGGGCGTAGTCGTCGCTGATCGATGCCCGGAGCGGGGCGGGCCCCGGCGCAGGGGGCGTGTCCGCGTACCGGCCGGCGACGACAGCCTCCTTGATCTCCTTGATGCCGGCGTCGCCGGACAGCGCGAGCGCGCCGCGGCGCACCATCTTGATCCCGTTCCACTCCTTCGGATTGTGGGAAGCCGTGACGATCGCGCCGCCGTCCAGGTCGTTGCGGGCGGCGTAGAAGTACATCATGTCCGTGCCGACGACGCCGATGTCGGTGACCTCGCAGCCCTGGCTCGCCGCTCCGCGGATGAAGGCGTCCGACAGCTCCGGAGAGGACAGCCTGGCGTCGCGGCCGACCACGATGCGGCGGGCGCCGAGGTAGTCCACGAAGGCGCGGCCGATCCGACGCGCCAGCTCGGCGTGGAGCTGGCTGGGGTAGAGGCCGCGCACGTCGTAGGCCTTGAAGATGGAGGCGTCGATCATCGTTCCCTCACCGTGTGCGGGAATACTCCGTGACGGCGGTGCCCGCGCCCAGGCACGCGCCGGGCCCGACCGAGGCGTGGCGCCCGACCTTCACGTCGGGTCCGAGCAGGGCGCCTTCGACCGACGCGCCTTCCGCCAGCGACACGCCGGCCCAGAGAACGCTGTCGGCGACGCGGGCGCCGGACGCGAGCGTGACAGCGTCGACGAGGACCGATCCGTGCCCGAGCGTCGCTCCGGCCGCGACGCGGCAGCGGGGCCCCACGTAGAAGGGTCCCTCGAGGTGCGCCGCCGGATCGAGGCTCGCCGACGGGTGAACGTGGCCGCCCCCATGGGGCGCCGCGTCGAGGGCGACAGGGAAGCGCCTCTCGAGGATGTCGCGATGCACCTGCAGGTACTTCTCCGGCGTGCCGACGTCGATCCAATAGCCGCGGTGGACGTGGCACATGACGCGGTCGCCGCGGGCGATCAGGCTCGGAAAGAAGCCCCGCTCGATCGAGTGGTTCACCGCGGGCGGGATCAGTTCGAGCGGCGCGGTCTCGAGGACGTAGATGCCGGCGTTGATGTTGTTGGTCGTGATCTGGGCGGGATCGGGCTTCTCGATGAAGCGCGTGACGCGGCCCGTGGCGTCGGCCTCGACGAGGCCGAACGCCGCCGGGTTCGGCACGGGCGCCAGCACGATGGTGGCGGACGCCCCTGAACGCTCGTGAAGGTCGAGCACGGCGCGCAGGTCGACGTCCGTCAAGATGTCGCCGTTGAACACGATGGTGCGGGCGTCGAGGAAGCGCTCGGCGTTCTTGACCGCTCCGCCCGTCCCGAGGGGCGTGTCCTCGACCGCATAGACGATGGTTTGACTCCCGCTGCCGTGGCCGAACACGCGCTGGACGCGCTCGGGCCTGTAGGCGACCGAGAACACGATCTCCCGCACGCCGACCGTGGCGAGAAGGTCGAGCTGATGTTGGAGCAGGGGTCGGTCGACGACGGGGACGACCGGCTTGGGGGTGGCGAGGGTGAGGGGTCGGAGTCGCGTCCCCTCTCCGCCCGCCAGGATCACGGCCTTCATTCGGGCCGGCGATCATAGCACCGGGCTGGACAGGGCGGCGGGTTGGCCCGGGGCGAGTCCTGTATCTATCGGAAGGGAAACCACTTGGGAAGAACTTACAATTGACGATGAACGCGCGCTGCCGTAACATGATCGATTCATGAGCAACGGCCAGACGGCGATCCTGGAGGCGCCGCAGGCGGGCGTGGGCGCCGAGCTGATGGCGCGGATCGAGGCAGGCACGGCCCGCGTGGGCACGATCGGCCTCGGGTACGTGGGCCTGCCCCTCTCGGTCGAGTTCGCCACGGCCGGCCTCTCGGTCGTCGGTTTCGACCTCGCGGCCGAGAAGGTCTCCGCCCTCAACCGCGGCGAATCCTACGTCGGCGACATCCCGTCGTCCCGGCTTCGGCCGCTGGTCGAGGCCGGTCGGATCCAGGCGAGCACGGACTTCGCCCGGCTTCCCGAATGCGACGCCGTCATCATCTGCGTCCCCACGCCGCTCGGGAAGACCAAGGACCCGGACCTGTCGATGGTCGTGGAGGCGACCGAGTCGATCGCCGCGCGGCTGCGGCCCGGGCAGCTCGTCGTGCTCGAGAGCACGACCTATCCGGGCACGACCGAAGAGCTCATCCTGCCGCGGCTCGCCGCCCGGGGGCTGAAGGTGGGGGAGGACTTCTTCCTCGCATTCTCGCCCGAGCGGGTGGACCCGGGGAACCCTCGCTTCAACACGCGCAACACGCCCAAGATCATCGGCGGCATGACCCCGCGCTGCGCCGCGGTGGCCCGAAACCTCTACCGGCGGGCAGTGGACACGGTGATCCCGGTTTCTTCGCCACAGGCCGCGGAAATGGTGAAGCTGCTCGAGAACACGTTCCGGAGCGTCAACATCGCGCTCGTCAACGAGGTGGCGCTGATGTGCGACCGGCTGGGGGTGGACGTCTGGGAGGTGATCGACGCGGCCGCCAGCAAGCCGTTCGGATTCATGCCCTTCTATCCGGGGCCCGGCCTGGGGGGCCACTGCATTCCGATCGACCCGTTCTACTTGTCCTGGAAGCTCAAGACGCTGAACTACCGGGCGCGTTTCATCGAGCTGGCCGGAGAGGTCAACTCCGAGATGCCCGAGTACGTGTGCGAGCGGGTCGCGGACGCGCTCAACGAGCGGGAGCGCAGCGTGAAGGGCAGCCGGGTGCTCGTGCTGGGCATCGCGTACAAGAAGGACGTGGAGGACGTGCGCGAATCGCCCGGCCTCGACATCCTGAAGCTGCTGGAGAGCCGCGGCGCCCTCGTGTCGTACAACGACCCCTACGTGCCGACCCTGGCGCTCGACGGCCACGTGCTCCGGTCGGAGGAACTGCTGCCGGCGGTGCGGCAGGCGGACATGGTGGTGATCGTGACGGACCACTCGGTCTACCGCTACGACGAGATCGTCGCCCAGGCGCGGCTTGTTCTCGACACGCGCAACGCGACGCGGGGCATCGTCTCGCCGAACGTGCTGAAGCTCTAAGGTCGAAAGGGTGAACCTACCCAACGCCCTGACCCTGCTCCGCATCTTCCTGGTGCCCGTGCTCGTGGTGCTGCTGCTCACGCGCACGGAGCACGGACTGTTCCTCGGAGCGGCGGTCTTCGGCCTGGGGGCCCTGACCGATTACCTCGACGGCTACTTCGCCCGCAAGCGGAATCAGGTCACGCGCCTCGGGATCCTGCTCGACCCGATCGCGGACAAGCTGCTGACGGCGGCGGCCTTCATCGCGCTGGTGGAGATGGACGCCGTGCCGGCCTGGATGGCGATGATCATCATCGGGCGCGAGTTCGCGGTCACCGGGCTGCGCAACGTGGCCGCGGGACGGGGCGTGCTGATACCCGCGTCGGCCCTGGGGAAGGGCAAGATGGTGTCGCAGGTGGTGGCGATCTTCCTGCTGCTCTTCGCCGTTCGCTGGCCCGTTGTGCGGCCGGTCGCGGTGCTGGCGCTGTGGGTGGTCGTGGTGATCGCGGTCGCGTCGGCGCTGGACTACTTCCGTCGCTTCTGGCGGACGGTCTCCCGGGCGCCAGCGCGGCCGGAGGACCCGGGCCTGCCGGGAGCTGCATAGAAAGGCGAAGGCCCGGGCGAAGCCGGGCCTTCCGGACGAACGAGCGGGAAGCGAGCTACTTGAGCTCGACCTCGTCGCCGTTCATCACGGCATCGCGGCTGGAGATCACCTTGGTGACGGAGGTCTTCTCGCGAACGGCGAGGACCGCGACCTCGCCGATGACGCTCCGCGGCGTCGGCACCGAGGGATACATCGTGCGATACACCACCAGGATGTTGCCAGGGGCGAGGCCCGCCTCGGAGCCGAGGTCGATCGTGACGAGGCTGCCGCTGGCCGAGATCATGGCGTCGTCGGACTGGTCGACGACGTAGCCGTGCGCCTTTCCGGAGGCGGGGGTGAGCCGGTCGGCCGGGGGACGCTTGAGGACGAGGGGCACGTTGACCTTCTCGAAGGTCTTCAGGTAGTCGCCGGCATGGATGTCGACGCAGGACTGTTCCACCACGACGCTCGCGGTGTTCTCCTGGACGAGGATCACCCGTCCCCAGCCGGTCGTCTCGACCTTGGTGCCGAGCTTGCCGCCGCTGACGGGATGCCGCACGTCGTAGACGGCCTGGTGGAAGGTGAACATGTCTCCGGCCTTGATGCCGGAGTTGGAGCCCTTGTTCAGGTAGAGGATGTCACGCTCGGTGAACGCCGACTTGTCGGCACCGTCCTCGGAGCCGATGACCTGCAGGCTGTCGTCCTCCTTCTGCTGGACGACGTACGGTGCGCACTGCATCGTGGCGGCCTCGGTGATGGGGTAGAGGACCGCGCCCGGCTCGAGTGCCGCGCCTTCGCCCAGA
The DNA here is from genome assembly GCA_035691285.1 of Vicinamibacteria bacterium. GTDB lineage: Bacteria > Acidobacteriota > Vicinamibacteria > Fen-336 > Fen-336 > DATFEN01. The sequence continues at coordinate 14,370 of DASSJI010000287.1, forward strand.
CCCTCCTCCTCGCCGACGCCTTCGGGGCCCGCGGCGCCGGCGCCCTCGGCCAGGACGGCGACCTTGGGGAGGATGACGGGGTCGCCGGGGTAGATCCAGTGGGCGTCGCGGATGTACTTGTTCTCGTTCCAGACCTGGGGCCAGAGGTAGGGGTTCTTCAAGAAGCGGGCGGAGATGTCCCAGAGCGTGTCGCCGCGGACAACGATGTAGTAGTAGGCCCCCTCGGGGATGCTGTCCGGGTACTTGTTCTTGGACCAGTGCGGGGCGACGGTCGCGGGGCCGGTCAGAAGCCCGGACGCCACCGGTTGGTCCTGTGCCTTCTGTGCGGCCGACCACGGGGCAAGGGCGAGCAGAAGCGCCAGGTTGCTGAGCGTGGTTCCGATAGGTCTCACTGCCTTACCTCCTGGACGGGACCGTTTCCGTCCCCAAGTCCATGAGCACCCGCGGCTTTGCGCTCGCTGCACCAAGGGGCGGGCACCCGCAAGCCACCCGGAAGTTTGGCGGATCCTAGCAGGAAAAAGGATGCCTCGTCAAGAGGTTTTTTGCAGATTCTAAAGTGACACTTGAGCTTACGGCTGGGACGGGGGCGGGGAGCTCGGCTCCGCCTTCGGCGGGACCTGATTCGACTCCTCGGCGCTCTTGATCAACTGCTGGGCTCGTTCGAGCCAGCCGCTTCCGGGATACGAATCGATCAGCCGCTGCAAGTGAGGCACGGCCTCGGCGGCGCGCCCCTGGGCCAGCAGGCATTCGCCCAGGCGGAAGAGCACCTCGTCGATCCCGTCGAAATCCGGATAATCCGCCACCAGGCCCTCGTAGCGAGGGATCGCGGACCGGCAGGCCCTGCGCGTGCGCTGGTAGAAATACCCGGCGAGGTACTCCGCCCGGGCCAGGCTCTGGCGGCAGTCCCGGATCCGGAGCTTGGCCGGCTCGACCCACTGCGAGTTCGGATACGCCTCGAGCAACCGGTCGAACTCGGCGAGCGCCTCGATCGTCGGCGTCTGGTCGCGGTCGGCGCCGTGCCGGCGGCGGAAGTAGCTCTCGGCGGTCTGGAACTGGGCGTAGTCCGCCTTGGGATGGGACGGGTAGAGCGTGACGAAATCGCGGTACGCAGACACCGCGAGGATGTAGTTCGCGTCGCCTCCTTCGTTGAAGTAGGCGTCGCCCAGCGCCACGCGCGCCTCGGGCGCGTACTGGCTCTGCGGGAAGGCGTCGATGATGCGCCGGAAGTGCTGGCGCGCGTTCTCCCACTGCTTCTTCTCGAAAGCCTTGTGCCCGGCCTCCCAGATGACCTGGTCGGAGTTGCTGGCGAGGATGGCGAGATCCACGTCGCTCGAGGCGCAGCCGGCGCACGCGAGCACGAGGAGCCCGGCGACGGTGAGCCGCTTCATGGCGCCTCGCGGATCCAGGCCCATTGACGGGCCAGGCCGTCGTCGAGGGCGACGGTGGTGCGGAAGCCCAGGTCGCGCCGCGCCGCCTCGGTGGCGGCATGAGTGTCCCGCATGTCGCCCTTCTGGGCCTCCTCGCGGCGCACCGCGAGGGCCCGCCCGGTCACCCGCTCGATGCGCGCGAGCACGTCGGCGAGGGTCACGCGCTCGCCGCCGCCGACGTTGTACACGCAGCCCGGCCGGCCGGTCTCGGCGGCGGCGCGCGTCGCGCTCACGATGTCGTCGACGAACGTGAAGTCGCGGGTCTGGCGGCCGTCGCCGTAGACCACGACCGCCGCCCCGTCGCGGGCCGCTCGCAGGAAGCGATGGAAGGCCATGTCGGGCCGCTGGCGGGGACCGTACACCGTGAAGTAGCGCAGGCTGACGACCGGGAGGCCGTGGTTGCGGCCGTACAGGTGCACGAGGTGCTCGGCGGCGAGCTTCGTCACCCCGTAGGGAGAGACCGGGCGGCAGGGCGTGTCCTCGCGCAGGGGGAGGCTCGTCGCGTCGCCGTACACCGAGGAGGACGAGGCGTAGACGAAGCGGGGCACGCCGCACTCCACGGCTCCTTCCAGGAGGCGCTGCGTGGCGAGCACGTTGTTGTCCGTGTAGACGGAGAACTCGCGCCCCCACGACGCCCGCACGCCAGCCTGGGCGGCGAGGTGGTAGACCTGACGGGCGCCGTCGAGCAGTGCGGGAACGTCGAGGTCGAGCAGGGAGCCCTCGACGAAGCGGAAGCGCGCGTGGCGGCGCGAGGCCTCGAGGTTCCGCTCCTTGACCGCCCGCGGGTAGTAGTCGACGAAGGCGTCCACGCCGATCACCTCGTGGCCCTCGACGGCGAGCCGCTCGCAGAGGTGCGAGGCGATGAATCCGGCGGCTCCCGTCACGACGGTCTTCACGCCAGGAGCCTCCGCAACTCCTCGGGCAGGCGACGGGGCTTGCCGGCCGGGTCGGTGGACGCGTGGGTGGTCGCGCCGGTCGCGACGAGGTCCAAAGCCCCCTCGCGGCGAACCTCGTACTCGAACTCGAGGCGCGCGCCGCCCAGGGTCTTGAGGCGCGTGAGGACCTCGAGGTCGTCGTCGTAACGGGCCGGGCGCAGGTAGTCGGCGCTGCAGCGGATGACCGGCAGCCGCAGGCCCCGGGACTCCATCTCGCGGTAGGTCGCGCCGAGGCGACGGAGCAGGTCGGTGCGGCCGACCTCGAACCATGCGAAGTAGTTGCCGTGCCAGGCGACGCCCATCTGGTCGGTCTCGGCATAGCGCACGCGCACGCGGGAGCGGGACTCGATCACCGGCAGGCCTCGACGAGTCGCCGTGCGTCGGCCTCGGGCCGTCCGCCCGCGAAGACCGCCGAGCCCGCCACGAGGACCTCGGCCCCCGCCTCCACGAGGGCACGGGCGTTCGAGGCGTCGACGCCACCGTCGACCTCGATGCGCGTGCTGAGCTTCCGGGCGCGGACCTGCTCCGCGAGGCGTCGGATCTTGTCGAGGCTTCCAGGAAGGAAGGCCTGGCCTCCGAAGCCGGGATTGACGGACATGACGAGCACGAAGTCCAGGTCGGGCAGGATCTCCTCGAGCGTAGCGAGGGAAGTGGCCGGGTTGATCGCGGCGCCGGCGGTCACGCCCCGACCGCGCAGATGGGCGATGGTTCGCTGCAGGTGCGGCAGGGCCTCGACGTGGACGCTGAGCCAGTTCGCGCCGGCGTCGACGAAGGCGTCGACGTAACGGTCCGCGTGCTCGATCATCAGGTGGACGTCGATCGGCAGCGCCGTCGCCCGGCGCACGGCCTTGACCACGGCCGGCCCCACGGTCAGGTTCGGGACGAAATGGCCGTCCATGACGTCCACGTGCACGAGAGAGGCGCCGCCGCGCTCCGCGGCCTGCACCTCCTCGGCCAGGCGCCCGAAGTCGGCCGAGAGGATGGAGGGAGCGAGGATCATGGCTCGGCCTGGCTGACCTCGAGGCTCACCGTGGTGTGGGGGCTCACGCGATGGCCGGCGGGCGGGCTCTGGCGTAGCACCATCCCGCTCGCCGCGCCGGGATAGCTCCGGTAGCGCAGGTCGGCGACCTTGAGCCCCGCGGCGGTCAGTGGGGCGAGGACCGCGTCGGCCCGCTGTCCGATCAGGTCGGGCATCACGTAGTCCCGCGAAGAACCGAGGCTGACCAGGAGCGAAACCCCGGCCTCGAGCTGCTCGACCTCGCCCGCGGGAGGATGCTGGACGAGCACCGTCCCCTCCTCGGCCGGATCGTCCACCTCGGCGACGCGCGAGACGTCGACTCTGGTCTGGTCGAGCGCCACGCGAGCCGTTCGCAGGCTCTGCCCCTCGACGGCGGGCAGCACGAGCTTCCTCGGGCCGAGGCTCAACCAGACGCGCACGCTGCGGTGGCTCTTGAGTGCCGCACCGGGGGGCGGCTCCTGCGAAACGATGTGGTCGGCGGGGATCTTCGGGTCGTTGCGCCTGCCTTCGACCCGCAGCAGGAGGCCGCGGCGGCCGGCCAGCGTCCCGGCCTCCGGCACGCGCCGTCCAACGAGCGTCGGAACCTCCACCTGCTGGGTGTCGAGCACGGAGCGCATCGTGAAGAGAGCGGAAACGCCGGCGGTCAGCAGGAGGGCCAGCCCGAGGGCGCCGGTCTTGACCATCAGGGATAGAACGCGCTTGGGGCTCAAGGTGAGCGATCAGAATACCATGAAGCTCCGGGCCGCCGCGGAGCCGGTCGTCAGTGAACGCGCCGCAGGATCGCCGCGAAGAAGCCCTCGTCGCCTGTCGCGAGGTTCGAGGCGTCGCGGGGCAGGGGCTCCTCGACGAAGCCCCCGCGGTCGGCGAGGAAGCCCCGGACGACGTCGCGGTTCTCTTCGGCTTCGGACGAGCACGTCGCGTACACGAGCTGCCCTCCGGGGCGCGTCAGGGGCGCGAGGGCGTCGAGCAGCCGGCGCTGACGCGCGGCGTGGGCCGCGAGGTCGGCCTCCGTGACGCGCCACCGCAGGTCGGGATGCCGGGCCAGGGTCCCGAGGCCGCTGCAGGGAGCGTCGAGCAGCATGCGCTCGAAGCGCGAAGCGCCGAAAGGCGGCCTCTCCCCATCGGCATGGACGATGCGCACCTCGTGGGCTCCCCAACGGTGGACGAGGCGGACCATCGTCGCCAGGCGCCGGGCCGAGGCCTCCGCGGCGACGACGAGCCCGGCTTGGCGCAGCTCCGCGAGCTTGTCGGCGATCAGAAGGGTCTTGCCGCCGGGCGCGGCGCAGGCATCGAGGGTGAGTCCCGGGCCGCAGGCGAGCGCGGCCACCTGCTGGGCGGCCTCGTCCTGGAGGTAGAGGAGCCCCTCCGCGTGGAGGCTCGCCGGGTGCCCGGCCGTCGCGATCCAGGCGCCCGGGGCCCGTGGCGCCGGGCGGGGTTCGAGGCCTGCGGCGAGCACGCGGGCGAGGGCGTCGGGGCGGCGTGGGTTCAGGCGGAAGACGGCGGGCGGCTCCTCGAGCGCCGCGCGGGCCCGGGCCACGGCGGCCTCGGCACCCAGGCGCGACAGCCAGCGACGGGCCAGCCAGTCGGGCAGGGAGCCAGCGGAGGTGAGCCAGGCCAGCGGCTCGCGGGCCGGATCGGGCTCGTCGGGGGCGCCCTCGCGGGCCAGGCGGCGAAGCACCGCATTCACGAACCCGGTGGCTCGGGGCGCGACGGCTCGGGCCATCGCGACGGCTTCGTGTACCGCGGCTCGAGCGGGCACGCGGAGGTGGAGGATCTGGTGCGCGCCGAGGCGCAGCACGGCCCGAACCTCGGCACCGACCTGCGCCAGCGGCCGATCGAGCAGGGGCGCGAGGGCGTGGTCGATGGCCCCACGCCGGCGCAGCGTTCCGAGGAGCAGCTCGTGGAGGAATGCGCGTTCGCGCGGCTCGAGGGTCGCGACGTCGCCGTGTGCGAGGCGGTCGGCCAGCGTGCCCGGACCACGCTCCACGTCGCGCAGGACGCGCAGGGCGAGGGCGCGGGCCGGCGATGGCATGGCTACCCGAAGCGCGCGCCCGGGTCCGGACGCGCGCCCATGGCGAAGGCCGAGCCGCTCATGCGCTTGCGGCCCTCCGGCTGTACCTGGAGCAGCGCCAGGGTCGTCCCGCCCCCGCACGCAACGAGCAGCGCGTCGCCGACACGGGAGAGGAGCTGCCCCGGCGCCGCGGCGGGCGCCTCGACCTCGCGCGCCCGCCACACACCGAGGCGCACTCCGTTCCATGTCGTGAACGCGCCCGGCCAGGGGTTGAAGGCACGAACGCGGCGTTCGAGGACGACGGCGGGTTGCGTCCAATCCAGCCTGCCGTCTTCCTTCTTCAGCATCGGCGCGAGCGTCGCTTGGCCCGGTTCCTGGGGCGTCGGGCGAACGGAGCCGTCCTCCAGACCCGCCAGGGTCTCCAGGAGGAGCTCCGCACCCAGCAGCGCGAGGCGCGGCGCGAGGTCGGCGGCGGTCTCGTCCGCCGCGATGGCCGTGGCGCGGCGGAGGAGCACGGGACCGGTGTCCAGGCCCTCGTCGACGAGCATCGTGGTGACGCCGGTCTCGGCCTCGCCGTGGGCGATCGCCCAGGCGACGGGAGCCGCCCCCCGATAGCGCGGCAGGAGCGATGCGTGGACGTTCACGGTTCCGAGTCGCGGCAGTTGGATGACCGCGCGGGGCAGGACCTGGCCGTAGGCGACGACCACCTGGACGTCGGGACGCAGCATGCGCAGCGTCTCGAGGGCGTCGGCGTCGCGGACCCGGCGCGGCTGCAGCACGGGTACGCCCCGAGCCTGGGCCACGGGCTTGAGGGGCGGCGGCGCGACGATCCGCCCCCGCCCCTTCTCCCTGTCGGGCTGAGTCACGAGGGCCGCCACGTCGTGGCCGCCGCCGAGCAGCGCTTCGAACGAGGGGATCGCGAAGGCGCCGCTGCCCAGGAAGACGACGCGCAACTACTCGTCCCAGCCGGCCCGGACCCGCTTCTTGAGCTTGCGCTTGATCAGATCGCGCTTGAGGGGCGAGAGGCGGTCCACGAACAGGAAGCCGTCGATGTGGTCGATCTCGTGGCAGAACGCCCTGGCGAGCAGGTCGCTGCCGGCAAAGACGCGCTCCTGGCCGTCCAGGTCCAGGCCCTTCACCACCACCTTCGCTGGGCGCACCGGCGAGCCGCCGTAGCCCGGGAGCGAGAGGCAGCCCTCCTCGTGGCGCTGCTCGCCCTCCTTCGAGACGATCTCTGGGTTCACGAGGCGGATGAGCTGCGAGCGGTCCTCGCCGACGCTGAGGTCGACCACGATCACGCGCAGCGGCACGCCGATCTGCGGCGCGGCGAGCCCGATCCCGGGTGCGGCGTACATCGTGTCCACCATGTCCGCGACGAGGCGGCGGATCTCGTCGTCGACCTGCTGGACCGCCTGCGCGGGCGAGTGGAGGACCGGGTCGCCCCAGCGGCGGATCGGCTGGATCGCCATCGCCGGTCAGGCCTCCTCCGGCCGCCGGGCGAGGAAGCCGCGCCAGCGGACGCGCGTGGCTCCGAGGTGGTCCAGGTACTCGTCGAGGGAGTCGCCCCCGAACTTCTCGAGCATGGCGTCGGCCAGCACCAGGGCGGTCACCGCCTCGCCCACGACGCCGGCCGCGGGCACGACGCAGGTGTCGCTGCGCTCGACGGACGCCGTTCGAGGCTCCTTCGAGCGCATGTCGATCGAGCGCAGCGGGCGCATCAGCGTCGGGATGGGCTTCACGACGGCCCGTGCGCGGAGCTCCTCGCCGTTCGTGACGCCGCCCTCGAGCCCGCCCGCGCGGTTCGTCGGCCGCACCACGCCGGCTCCATCGTCGTAGAGGATCTCGTCGTGGAAGCGCGAGCCGGGCGTGCTGCCGGCCTCGAAACCGCCGCCGAGCGCGACCGCCTTCACGGCCGGTATGGACATGAGCGCCTGGGCCAGGCGCCCGTCGAGGCGTCTGTCCCACTGCGCGTAGCTGCCGAGGCCGGGGGGCAGCCCGCGCACGACGATCTCGAACTCGCCTCCCACCGAGTCGCCGGCCTTCTTCGCCGCATCCACTTCGGCGATCATCGCGTCCGCGATGCGGGGGTCGGCGCATCGCACCGGACTCGCTTCGACCGACGCCAGGGCCTCCCACGCCAGGGGTGAAGGGTCCATGGCCGCGCCGCCGATGCGCGTGACGTGGCTGCACAGGCCCACGTCCGAGACCCGCAGCAGAGCCTTCGCGAGAGCGCCGGCGGCGACGCGGGCCGCCGTCTCCCGGGCGCTCGCGCGCTCCAGGACCTCGCGCAGGTCGTCGTTCAGGAACTTCAAGGCCCCGGCCAGGTCGGCGTGCCCGGGCCGCGGGTGCTTGAGGGCCTTGCGGGCCTTCGCAGCGGCGGGCTGTGGATCCGGGGACATCACGTCGCGCCAGTTCTCGAAATCGCGGTTGCGGATCAGGAGGGTGACGGGGCTGCCGAGCGTGCGCCCATGGCGAATGCCGCCCAGGATCTCGACGGCGTCGCTCTCGATCTTCATGCGCTGGCCGCGCCCGTAGCCCCCCTGGCGGCGCCTGAGATCGGCGTCGACGGCGCCGCGCTCCACGCTCAACCCGGCGGGCAGCCCCTCGACCACGACCGTCAGGGCGGGGCCGTGCGACTCGCCGGCGGTCAGGAAGCGGAGCATGCGACCGCGCGGGAGCCTAAGGGTGGGCCCCGGGGGTGTCAAGACGCCCGCCTGTGACGCTCTGCCGAACCGTCACACGCGGCTCCGTGTGCGCGCGTTCGCCCCGTAGATTCCGCGGCGCTCCAAGGAGGTGTGATGCTGGCCCACGACATCGGGGCGCTCCAGGTGCGCGCCGCCCAGGCCCTCGGATGCCACGCGGAGGTGCTGGCCGTCGCAGGCCGGGCGCGGGGCGGCCGTTCGCGCTTCGCCCTCGAGAAGGCCGAGGCGCTCGTGGAGTTGATGCAGCACGGCGAGGCGC
>DASSJI010000288.1:0-4797 GCA_035691285.1 Vicinamibacteria bacterium
TTGGTGGCCTGGGACGGAGTTGAACCGCCGACACGCGGATTTTCAGTCCGCTGCTCTACCAGCTGAGCTACCAGGCCCGAGCAACAGCCGCCAATTACATCACGGGCGCGAGCGGCGGGTCAACGCGGAGGGAGGCGCTTCGCGAAGCTAAGGTGGTTGCGGCCGTCCTGACGCCGGTAGGACACGTCGTCCATCAGCTCCTTCACGATGTGGATGCCGAGGCCGCCGATCGGTCGATCGTCCAGGGCCTGGGCCGTGTCGGGGGCGTCTCGCTCGAGGGGGTTGAAGGGCTCGCCCTCGTCGATCACTTCCACCTCGAGGCGGCCGGGTCGGACGAAGACCTCGATGATGATCGGGCTCTCCGAGCCGCCGCCGTAGCCGTACTTCACGACGTTCGAGACGATCTCGTCGAGGGCGACGCCGAAGTCGGCGCGCACCGCCTCGAACGCCGGCTCGCGCGCCAGAAGGCGTTCGAGGCCGACGAGCGCGCGACGGATGCCGGCGTCCGTTCCGGGCACGCTGACACGGTACTTCTCGGGAGGGTTGAGCGCGGCGTCGAGCCGCCCCGCCATGTCCGACGCCGCCAGCTCCTCGAGGGTCACGGCGGTCAGCGCGGCGACCATGCGGCCGGCGGCGCCCGGCTCCTGGAGCGCCTCGTGTCCGTCCGCGAAGTTCTCGATGTTGCGCACGGCTTTGAAGACGAGGCTTCGGAGCACGCCCACCGCGGGCGCCGACAGCGGGGGATCGCCGAGGTACGACTCGAGCCGGCCGCCCTCGCGGAAGCGAGGGTGGCCCTCGAGACCGAAGAAGCGCAAGGCCAGGTCGCCGTCGTAGGCCCCGAACACGCGGAGCAGGCCCGCGAAGTCGGCGATGACCTCGTCGAGCAGGTTGTTGCGCATCGATCCGAACACGCGACAGGTGAAGTAGTGCGTGCATTCGTGCTCGCGCCGGATGTCCAGGCTCAGCCGCAGCCACTCGGCCTCGGGGCGCCCGATCGTGGAGGCGGGCACGGCGCTGTATGGACCGCGGCTCAGCAGGATGAAGCGGTCCTGATAGAGCGGCCGCTGCGGCACGAGGCGCTGGCGGAACTCCTCGAGCCATGCGGCCTCGTCTCCGCGAAGGCCGCTACGCTCCTCGAACTCGGCCCGGTAGCGAGCGACGCGGTCCCAGTTGTTGAGCCCGGTCACGATGCACGCGCCCATCGAGTCCGGCACCGGGATCGGCTCGTTGCGCGCGGAGAAGACCCGGACCAGCGTGACGAAATCGGTGCGGTCGCGAATCACGAGCAGCGGGATGCGGCCCGCGACGGTCGGATGCAGGACAAGCTCGATGCCCTCCGGGTCGCGGATGTCGGGGCCGGGGCCCGGCGCCGCGGGTCTCTGGCCCTTTCGGGTGGCCGCGCGATACGCCTCGGTCTTGCTGACGCCTTCGGCGACGGGGAAGAGGAGCTGGACGAAGCGCTTGCGCAGCGACGCCACGACCCCGAGCGAGGCTGTCTCTTCCGCGTACCCCGTCCAGGCCGCCAGGTGGGGCTCGTCCTCCAGGGGCAGGACCAGGCCTGCGGCCTGCGCCCTGTCGAAGCGGTTCTCGTTGTAGGCCAGGAGCTCGTCGACGACCGTCCCCTCCGCGCCGTTCTCGAGGAGCGTGGCCCGGCGCAGCGCGAGCACGTCGTTGGCCACGGCCTCCGGGCGACCTGGCGGCGAGCTCATGGGATGGCCGCGTGCGCTTCTGGGTGAAGTGAGGAACAGAGTATGCCCGCTGCTCGGCTCCGGACGCAAGCCCCAGAGCCCGCGCGTATACTCTCGGCTCATGCCCCGCATCACCATCGTGGAGGGTCCGCGCGCGGGGAATGACTTCCACTTCGAGGGTCCGGTCATCGTGGGACGCGCGCCTGGCGTCGACGTGCGACTCCAGGACACCACGGTGTCGCGGCGCCACGCCCAGCTCCGGCGCGAGGGCGAGCGCTGGGTCGTGGCCGACCTCAACACCCAGAACGGCACGTTCGTCAACGGCGGCCGCATCTCGGCGCCCACGCCCCTGGCCGAGGGCGACCGCGTGCAGTTCGGAGCCGTGGTCACGCGCTTCCGGCAAGCCGCGGATGGCGGGGCGCGGGAGAGACCGGCGTTGGCGCTCGTCGAGAAGCCGGCCGGCGACGCGATCGTCGTCACCATGGAGGCCGGCACGGGATTGCCGATGTCGCCGGCCGAGGTCTCGCGCTCCAAAGCCCTCGCCAAGCGACTGGAGTTTCTCTACGACCTGGCCGGGAGCCTGGCCGAGACGTTCGACGAGGGCACGATGCTGAACCGCGTGCTCGAGAGGCTGTTCGACCTGCTGCCCCAGGCCGACCGCGGTTTCGTGGCGCTCTTGAACGACACCGGCGAGCTCGAGCCGCGAGCGGTGAGGCACCGCTCGGGCGAGTCGAAGGGCCTGACCATGAGCCGCACGCTCGCCCGCACCGCCCTCGAGAAGCGCCAGGGCATCCTCACCCTGGACGCACAGGGGGACAGCCGCTTCGTGGAGGCGCAGTCCCTCGTCGAGATGAAGATCCACGCGGTCATCTGCGTGCCGATCCTCACCGAAGGAGTGGTCTTTGGCCTGATGCAGCTCGACAGCCAGCGGGCCGGCCAGGCCTTCGACGAGGGCGACATGGCCCTGCTGCTCGGGATCGCCCGGCAGATCGCGATCTCGCTGGCGCGCGCGCGCCTGCACGCCCGGCTCGTCCAGCAGGAGCTGCTGCAGCACGACCTCGCGCTCGCGGGCAAGCTCCAGCAGCGGTTCCTGCCGCGGTCCCTGCCCGCGCTGCCCGGCTATTCGTTCGCGGCCGCGTGCAATCCTGCCCTCGACGTGGGCGGCGACTTCTACGCCTGGCTGCAGCTCGCCAACGGGCGCATCGGCGTGGCGGTCGGCGACGTTTCGGGCAAGGGCGTCTCGGCGGCGCTCTGCATGGCGCGGGTGATGAGCGAGCTGCGTCATCGTGCCGTTGCCCAGGTGGAGCCCGCCCGCATCCTCGAGGAGGTGAACCGGGTCCTCTGCGAAGACTTGGAGGAAGGGATGTTCGTGACCGTGTCGTTGCTCTCCCTCGATCCGGCCTCGGGCGACATCTCTTTCGCCCGCGCCGGCCACCCGGCGCCGCTCGTCCGCGACCGGGCGGGGCAGGTGACGGCCCTCGAGGATCGGGGAGGCCCGCCGTGGGGAGTGGAGCCCGGGGCTCGCTACGCACAGGACGCCGGCGCGCTCGATCACGGCGACGTCGTCGTCTTCTACAGCGACGGCATAACCGAGGCCCACGACGCCCGCAAGGCGCTGTACGGGGACGCTCGCTTCCGCGGCGTGCTCCAGCGCACGCGCGGAGGCGCGGAGGCGATGCGCCAGGCGATCCTGGCCGACGTGGACGCCTTCGTCGGGGACGAGCCGCCGGCGGACGACCTCACGGTCGTCTGCCTCAGCCGGGACTAGGCGCTACAGCCCGGCCGCCAGCAGCGCGGCGACCCTCTCGAGCTTCGCCCCCGTTCCCGTCGCCTCGGGCCACGAGGCCCAAGGGGGGCTGTCCTCGCCGCTGGCCAGGATGCGGGCGACGCTCGCCGCCAGGGGAGGAGGCGCCGCCGCCGGTGCTGGCGCGGGGGGAGGAGGAGGCTCGGGCTCGGCGGGTGGCGCCTCCTTCTTCTGGGTCTTGCGCCTCGCCGCCGTCGCGTCGGCGTCGGCTTTCGGGGGTGGCGGCGGAGTGGCCGCGGCGACGGCCACGGCCTCGCCCCGGTTCGAGAGAATGGTGAAGTCGCGGTCGAAGCCCGAGATCGCGAAGACCTTCTTGAGGTCCTCGCTCATGCCGCACAGCAGCAGGCGGCCGTGGACCCGCGTCAGGCGTCGGGTGACCATGAGCAACACGCGCAGAGCGGCGCTGCTCAGGTAGTCGACGCCCCTGAAGTCGATGACGATGAGGCGCGCCTTCTCGCCGAGGGCGGCAAGCAGCCGCTGCTCCAGCTTGGGCGAGGTCTGGGTGTTGAGGCTGCCCTTCGGCGCGAGGATCGTGACCTCGCCGTCCCTGCTCTCGCCGATCTCCAACTAGCGCTCGCTGAAGAGGAAGATGACCGGGCCGATCTGGATCTGGTCGCCGTCGCGGAGACGCGCCTCCGCCGTGCGCTCGCCGTTCACGTACGTGCCGTTGTTGGAGTTCAGGTCCTGGAGGACGTAGCCGCCCTCGCTGAACGTCAGCCGGGCATGGCGCCGCGACACCTCCGGCAGCTCGATCGAGATCTCGTTGTCCGGCGTGCGGCCGATGGTCACGAGCATGCCCAGGTGGTAGGCAGGACCCGCCGTGCCGTCGGGCTCCTGGCGCACCAGGCTGGCGTTCGGCGCGACCACCGTGCCGAAGTCCGGGCCCTCGGCCACGACCGCGGCCTCCTCCTTGGTCAGCACGACCGTGCCGAAGTCCGGCACGTCGGCCGGGGCCGGAAGAGGCGCCTGGAAGACCATCGTCGAGGAATCGGGGAGGGGTTGCGGCGGAGGCGCGGGTTGCGGCGGCGGGGGAGCAGGCGGCTCCGGCGTGGCCGGCAGGACGGCGAGGAAGCGCTGCCGCAGCTTCTCGGCCTCGTCGAACTCCTTCTGGCGCGCGAGCAGGGCCTCCTCGGCGCCCTTCCGCCGCTTCTCGTACTCCTCGGCCGCGAGCTCGCCGATCTCGTGACGGAACTGCAGTTCGCTCTGGTCGAGCTGCGCGGCGTCCAGCGCGGCCTTGTAGCGGGAGTGGAGCTCGTCGAGGCGGGCGAGCGAGGCTCGCGCCTTCAGGCGCAGCGGTCGCGCCGC
>DASSJI010000289.1:0-10394 GCA_035691285.1 Vicinamibacteria bacterium
GTGCGTGTCGAGGCGGAGTCGAGCGCCGGCGGCTACCTGGTCCTCGTGGACGCCTGGGACCCTGGCTGGCGGGCCAGCGTCGACGGTGTCCCGGCCCCGGTGCGGCGAGCCAACGCCGGATTTCGAGCCGTGGAAGTTGGACAGGGCCGCCACGTCGTGGAGATGCACTACCGTCCGGCTTCTGTACCCATCGGCTTCGCGGTGAGCTGCGCGGCGCTCCTCGCCGGAGCCGTCGCCTGGGGCGCCGGGGCGCGGCGGCAGGCCCACACGCCCTGATCCATCCACGCGAGGCTGAGACTCGGACTTCGGAGCGGGTGCGGCGCGGCTCAGCTTCCGCCGAGCTGGCGTCTCAGATCCAGAGCGGGACGATTCGTCGGGTCCAGCACGAGGCCCTCGTCGAGGAGGCGCCGCGCCCCGTGCCCGTCGCCCTCGGCTTGCGCGAGCTGCGCCTGGGCGAACAGGAACAGCGCGCGATCCTGGGGGCGCTTCGCGTGCGCCGCGCCGGCCGCGTACTCCGCGCGGGCCTTGTCGAACTGATCGAGGGACGCGTACAGCTCTCCGAGCAGGGCAAAGGACGAGGCGGCGTGGCCTTCTCGCAGGTCAGCCAGCAGCGCCGGCCCCCCTCCGGTGAGCGGCGGGGGGTTGCCCCGCCGCAGCCGGAAGAACAGCTCCAGACACAGCCACAGGTCCGTCTGGACCCAGCGGTGCCGAGGCGGGTGGAACTCCAGCGCGGGCAGGTCGTCGGTGATGGGTCGCACCCGCTCGGTCAAGCGCGCCAGCGCCGTCGGGCCGAGCCCGTAGAGGTTCGTGAAGCCCTGGAGCCCGTTCACGCCCACGGCCGCCAGCGCGGCTGCGATCTCGGGACGGGCGAGGCGTCCCTGGAGCATCCCGACGTCGACGCTCAGCGGCCCGCCGGCCCGCGAAACCAGGATGCCCGTCGAGCTATGCAGCCAGAGGCTCGTTTCGGGGAAGACGTCGAGGGCGGTCCGCACGATCCGCAGGCTCTCCTCGAGCGTCAGCAGGTGCATCGGCAGCCACTGCACGACGACGCCGCCGGGGCGCAGCCGCTCGCGGGCCAGCGCGTAGTACTCGCGGGTGTAGAAGTTCACGACGCCGGCGAAGCGAGGGGGCATCGGCTCCTGGGTGATCACGTCGTAGCGCTCGCGCGTCGTGAGCAGGAAGTTGCGGCCGTCGTCGGGAATGAGACGGGCGCGGGGGCTTTCGGCCACCGCGTGGTTGGCTTCGCGGAAGAACCGGGCGAAGCCGAACACGGCGCGGTTGATGTCCACGACGTCGATCCTGGCCCCGGGATGGAGCAGGCCCGCGCCGGCCGTGCGACCCGCGCCGAAGCAGATGACGAGCATGCGGCCCGGATCCGGATGCAGCAAGAGGGGGACGTGCGTCATCATGGGCATGTAGCCGCCCGGCACGTCGTCGCCCGTGGCGTCGAAGCCGTCGATGCGGAGGGTGCGGCTGCCGTTGGGATCGCGCACCACCGAGACGGACGCCGTCGCGTCGTCTCGGTGCGCCTCGATCACCGCGCCGGGGTGCTCGCGCTCCACGGCGTCGAAGGGAGAGAGGCCGCGCAGCACGCGGAGCGGCGCCCACACGGCCACCACGAGGCCGGCGAGGGCCCCGGCCAGCAGGCGCAGGCGGCGCCGCCGCGGAAGCTCGCAATAGGTCAGGAACAGCGCGCCCAGCAGCGCCTGCCCCGCGCAGAGGCCGAGAAGGCAGGTCTTGAGGCCGAGCGCGGGGATCAGCAGGAATCCCGTCGTCAGGGAGCCGGCCACCGATCCAACCGTGTTCACCAGGTAGGCGCCCCCGATGCTCCGGCCCGCCCGAGCCAGCTCCCCCGCCAGGAGCCTCGTCCCCAGCGGAAACACCACGCCCATGAGCGTCGCGGGCAGCAGCATGGCCAATGCCGAGCAGAGGGCCATCGCCGCGAGGAAGACGCCGCCCGAGAAGCCCAGCCAGTTGGAGAACGCGTCGATGAGCGCCTGCGGTCGCCCGGCGACGGGCGCCAGCAGCAGCGCCGTCAGGCCGGCTCCCAGCTGCGCGAGGGCAAGCAGCGTGAGGGGCGGGACGCGCGACTCGAGGCGTGCGTAGAGGCCGCTCCCGAGCGCGAGCCCCGCGAGGAACGTGGCGAGGATGATCGTGAACGCGTAGACCGTGCTCTGGAACGGAAACACCAGGATGCGTGTCCAGAGCACCTCGAACGCCATCGTGACGAAGCCCGAGGCCAGCACGACTCCCCAGAGCGCGGCGCGGGAGATCTCCGATGGGTCGGCCGTCGGCTCCTCCGGACCGGGCGCTTCGAGGGACGCCGAGCCCGCCGTGCGGTCCAGGCTCGAGCGCACGAGGGCCAGGAGCGCCACGACCAGGTTGGTCAGCACGGCTGCCAGCGTCGCTCCGCGGACGCCGAGGAACCGGATCAGCACGAAGCCCGTGACCACGCATCCGGCGACGGCGCCCCAGAGGTTCACGGCGTACAGGGTGCCGAGGTCGCGCCCGAAGCGCCGCGCGCCGCCCGCCACGTACCGCACCAGCACGGGCAGCGTGGCTCCCATCATCAGCGTGGGAAGGAGCAGCAGCCCGAAGCCGAGGGCGATGCGCAGGGAGAGCAGCGTCGCCGGGCTTCCCGTCGCGCCACGGGCCAGAGCCACGTAGGCCGGGCCGGCGGCGTCCAGCAGCCGGGGCAGCGCCAGCGCGTAGAGCGCGATCCCGAGCTCGAGGCAGGCGTAGAGGCGAAGGGGCGATCCGCTGCGATCGGCCAGGCCGCCCAGGTATCGCGCCCCCAGGCCCAGGCCCGCCATGAACACGGCCAGGACCGTGCTGACCGCGGCGGTCGTCGTGCCCACCACGAGGCCCAGCTGCTTCAGCCAGACGATCTGGTAGATGAGCGCGCTCGCGCCGGAGAGGAGGAAGCACAGGGAGGCGAAGACGAGGCGGCCCTTGGGCATCGCTGGCGCGGGGACAGGCTACGGCACTAGGGCCGGAAGATCTCTCCGAGGCGCAGCGCGTCGATGGGCCCGGCGGCGGCATCGGTGACGCGGCCGCCCGGGGCGACGCGCAGCGTCAAGGGAACGCGGTTGAGCTTCAGGGCCCTGTTGAACTCGCCGCCAGGGCTCCGCACGACCGGAAACGCGATCTCGGTCGCCATGAAGAACCCAGGCGGCTCGCGGTCCATCAGCACGCCCACCACGTTCAGCCCCTTCGGACGACGGGCGTAGGCCTGGTTCCAGAGCGGCAGCATGCGGTGGCAGGCCGGGCAGCCGCTCAGGAAGAAGAGCAGCACCGTGTCGCCGCCTTTCGGGAAGTCGATGCGCCGCGTGCGGCCGTCGATGCCCTCGGCGTCGAACGGAGCCACCGAGTCGCCAGGGGCGAGGGCGGGCGGCGCGGCGGCCGCCTGGGCCGAGGCGGCCGAAGGCGGCACGAGCGCCAGCAGCAGCGCTGCGGCGAGTACGCTAGTCGTAGCGGGCGCGCCAGAACGGCGATCCATAGGCGATGCCGACCGTCCCTTTCTGCGCATCATAGGCCAGCGGGATGCGCGCCGCGTCGACGGGCAGGCTGCGGGCGTAGCCCCGCGTGACCAGCTCGTGGAGCGATGCGGGCCGGCGTCCGACCTCTCGCTCGAAGCGGTCGACCAGCGCCTGCGCCGCGTCGCGCAGATCGAGGCTGTCGAGGAGCCTCAGGTGGTGGATCGCGTTCTCCCTCATGTAGCTGGCGCTCATCTCCGCCTGGCGCTGCCAGATCTCCCGCGCAGCGGCGCGGTCGTGGCTGAGCAGGAAGCGCCCGGCCAGGGACTCCATCCAGAAAGGGGCCTCGGGGAGCCTGGCGCCCTCGCGCAGCGCGGCGGCGGCACGATCCGGGTCCTTCAGGTGGAAGTAGCAGGCGGTGCCCTTGTCGAAGTGGAGCCGCCAGGAGAGGGGCAGCGCGCGGATGCCCTGATCCAGGATCTCGATCGCGTCCTCCGGCCGGCCGGCGCCCATGGGGTTCGGCTCCGACAGGAAGATCGCCCCGTAGCGATAGGCCAGCTCGAAGCGCGGGTCGAGGGCGACGGTGATCTCCACGAGCGGCCGCAGCAGCGCGTAGGTCTTCTCGCGGGCGAAGGCCCGCTGGCCGCCGTAGTACTGGACGGTTCTCAGCCAGTACAGGTCCGCCGCGAGGTCCTCGAAGCCCGGCACCACGCGCCGGACGTGCTCGCCCTTGTCGAGGTAGAGCACCGAGCGCTGCGCGCGGTAGGCTCCACGCTCGTGGTCGACGCGAAGCTGCAGGAGCGGGATGGCCGTCGCCAGGAGGGCCAGCAGGGCGAAGCGCAGCATCAGGTGAGGTCGCGCCGCGCGAACGCCAGCTGCGCCGCGCTCAGCAGGGCGCCGGCGTAGGCGGCGGCGTAGGCCGCCATCCAGGCGAGCTGGACCGCCGGCACGGGATCGCCGTAGACGATCTCCGTCTTCACGTCGAAGTTGTGGAAGTTGGGGAGCGCCAGGTAGAGGCCCGTCACCAGCCACTGCGGCACGTTCGTCACGTCACGCATGTTCCTGATGACGTCCCCGTAGCGGCCCGCGACGACCATGGCCAGCGTGGACAATGTGGCGACGAGCGTCGAGGTGGCGACGGTCGAGAAGAAGAGCGCCACGGCCACCACCAGCAGCAGCCCCAGGTAGAGGGCCACGACCCCCTTGAGCAGCTCGAGATCCGCACGCCTGTACCGCAGCAGCAGCGTCGCGAAAAGGCCGGCAGACATCAGGGCGGTGTTCACGAGGAGCGTGAAGGCGAGGCCCGCGAACTTCCCGAGCAGGAACTCGTGCCGGCGCAGCGGCTTCGCGAGAAGGGGGTAGAGGGAGCGGCGCTCGATCTCCTTGCCGATCAGGCCGACCCCGATGAAGACGGCGATCAGCGTGCCGAAGATGTCTACGGAGGCCAGGCCGAGGTCCTTCACGATCTTCTCGTCCTGGTGGATCGAGAGCTGGCCGAGGAGCAGGCTCGAGGCCGTCATGAGCAGCGCGAAGAACATGAGGTTGTAGAGCACGCGCTCCCGCACCGTCTCGCGGAACGTGTTGGCGGCCACCGCCAACATCCGGTTCAGCCCAGGTCCGACCATGTTCCTCGCTGCGCCGTGCCCATCTCCTGGACGAAATAGTCCTCGAGCGAGCGGCGCACGCGGCTGACGCCGATCACCCTTGCACCCGAGGCGTGCAGCGCGCCGAGCAGCTCGACGAGTCGAGCGTCCTCGACCGTCAGCCTCATCCGCTCCCCCATCCGCTCGACGGAGGCCGCGGCCTCCGGGGCGGCCGCGCCGCCGCTGGCCAGGACCTCCAGCCGGCCGTCGTCGGCCCCCAGGATCTCGTCCAGGCGGCCCGCCTTCACGAGGCGTCCGTCGCGGAGCACCGCGACGCGGTCGCACAGGGCCTCGGCGTCCGGGAGGATGTGGGTGGAGAAGAACACGGTCTTGCCCTGCTTCTTGAGGCCCAGGATGACGTCCCGGACGAGGCGCCGCCCGATCGGGTCGAGTCCCGACATCGGCTCGTCGAGCACGACCAGCTCCGGATCGCCGACGAGCGCCTGCGCCACGCCGAGGCGTTGGGCCATGCCCTTCGAGAAGCGGCGCACCGGCACGCCCCGCACGTCCTGCAGCGCGACCAGCTCGAGAAGCCGGTCGGCCGCGTCAAGGCGTCGCTCCCGCGGCAGCCCGCTCAAGCGGCCGACGTAGTCCAGGTACTCGAAGGGGGTCAGGTAGTCGTAGAAGTACGGGTGCTCCGGCAGGTAGCCGACGCGGGCCTTCCAGGCCGGATCGGCAAGCGCCCGACCCAGGACCTCCCCGCCTCCGTGGTCCGCGAACACCAGGCCCATGAGGAGCTTGATGGTCGTGGTCTTGCCGGATCCGTTCGGGCCCAGGTACCCGAAGATCTCGCCGCGCTCGACCTCGAGGCTCAGGTCCTCGAGGGCCTTTCGCCGGCCCCGATGCAGGAATCCCGTCGGGTAGGACTTGGTCAGTCCGCTGAGCCGAACGACCACGTCCCGGGTTCCCGACATGCCGCTCGGGGATTGTAGCAAACGAAAAAGGGGGCCGTGAGGCCCCCTTCATGTGCGGAACTCGGCCGCTGTGGCTAGTTCAGCGCCGGGCAGTTGGCGGTGTCGACGACGTCGTCGAGCGTGCCCGCGGTGCAGCACGTGGCGGTGATGGCCGCGTTCGTGCCGCCGAGGACGCCGCTGGAGTCGCCACCGAACGAGCGCACGCCGGTGCGGTTGATCGTCACAGGGGAAGCGCCGTAGCAGTAGGCCGACTTGCCGTTGCCCACCGTCTGCGAGCCGGCGACGTTGTACGAGCGGGTGTATCCGGACTTGGCCAGGTTGATCGTCGCGAGGTTGCTATCGAGGAAGGTCGGAGCCGTCGGGGCGTAGCCCGGGATGCAGCCGGAAGGCTGCGACATGCACGTGGCCGAGGGAGCGTAGCCGTTGCCCTGGCTGGAACCCTCGTAAGCGGCTTCGGCGGAGATCCAGGTCCGGATGTCGCCGGTCGTGGCGGACTCGTTGGCGGAAACGCGCGCCCGGAGCAAGCTCGGGATCGCGATGGCCGCAATGATGCCGATGATCGCCACGACGATCAGCAGCTCGATAAGGGTGAACCCCTTCTGCTTCTTCATTTCGATTCGTACTCCTTTCACCATGGCAATGGCGTATGGGGCATCTTTGCAAGAGCGATGCCCTGGGGCAATTGAGGTCTAACTCCTTCCGAATGAGTGGTTCTGGGGAATCGTCCGCGACAGATTTCGCCCGTCTATGCCAAATTTTGTCATTATCGTCACCGGAGCGCCGGGCAGTTGGTCGTGTCGAGAACGTCCTCTGTCGTCACCGTACAGCAGTTGAGGCCGCCCGTCGTCCCGCCGATGACGTGGCTCGCGTCGCCGGCAAAGCTGCGAACGCCCGTCCGGTTGACGGTCACCGGCGAGGCTCCATAGCAGTAGCTGCTCTTGCCGCTGCCGACGGCGGCCGAGCCACCGACGTTGTAGCCACGCGTGTACCCCGACTTCGCGAGGGTGGTCGTGGCGAGGTTGCTGTCGAGGAACGTGGGCGCGGTCGGCGCGTAGCCGGGAATGCAGCCCGACGGCTGCGCCATGCACGTCGCCGACGGCGCGTATCCGTTGCCCTGGCTGGAGCCCTCGTAGGCGGCCTCAGCCGAGACCCAGGTCCGAATGTCGCCGGTCGTGGCGGACTCGTTGGCGGAAACGCGGGCCCGCAGCAGGCTGGGAATCGCGATCGCCGCGATGATCCCGATGATCGCGACCACGATGAGCAGCTCGATCAGCGTGAAACCCGTCTGCCTCTGTTGCATCCGTTCTCCTGAGGGGTTGGAGGGACTTCGGCGGTTGCCACAGCAAGAGGCGTTCCGGGGCGGGCTTCGACTGTATCCTGTTCTTTCTGTTCGACTTGGGCATGGACTAGGGGCGACACTTTTTGTCGCTCGTCCCGGTTTTGTCACGATTCCAGACTCGTCTCGACCGCCCGGTGCTTCGTGAGCAGGTAGCGCAGGGACCGTGGCGTGATGCCCAGCAGGCGCGCCGCCTGGCCTCGGTCGCCCGCCGCCTGCCGGAGCGCGCGGCGCAGGAGCTGGCCCTCGATCTCCCGGATGTGGTCGTCGAGGCTGAAGCCCTCGGACAGCTCGGGCTCGGCCGCCGCGAGCGCGGGCGGGAGTCCCGCGATCTGAAGCGACTCCGGCAGGCGCTCCACGAGGATGGCGGGCGTGCTCTCGAGCGCGACCGCCCGCTCGATGACGTTCTCGAGCTCGCGCACGTTCCCGGGCCACGCGTACTGACACAGCCGCTCCATCGCCTCCTGGGAGATCTTGGCGACCGCCTTCCCCATCTCCCGGCTGAACTGCTCCAGGAAGTGCCCGGCGAGGAGCGGGATGTCCTCGCGACGCTCGCGCAGCGGCGGGATGTGGATGGGGATCACGTTGAGCCGGTAGTAGAGGTCCTCGCGGAAGCGCTTCTCGCGCAGGAGCGCCGCGAGGGAGCGATTGGTCGCCGCCACGATGCGGACGTCCACGTCGATCTCCTCGGTGCCTCCCACGCGGCGGATGCGCTTGTCCTGGATGGCCCGCAGCAGCTTGACCTGCATGGCCGGGGGCGTCTCGCCGACCTCGTCGAGGAACAGCGTGCCCCGGTGGGCCGCCTCGAACAGACCTTTCTTGTTCTGGTGCGCGTCGGTGAAGGCGCCCTTCATGTGGCCGAACAGCTCGCTCTCCAGCAGCGTCTCCGTCAGCGCGCCGCAGTTGATCGAGACGAACGCGGCCTCGCGCCGCGGCGAGAGGGCGTGGATGGCCTTGGCCACCAGCTCCTTGCCGGTCCCGCTCTCGCCGGTGATGAGCACCGTCGAGGTGGTCTCGGCGACCGAGCGCACCATCTTGAACACGCCGTCCATGGCCTTCGAGACGCCGAGGATCCGGTCCAGCCCGTGGCGCGACCGGAACTCCGCCTTGAGGAGCCGGTTCTCCTGCTCGAGCTTCTGCTTCTCGACCACGCCCCGGACGACGAGCCGCAGCTCCTCGACGTCGAACGGCTTCGTCAGGTAGGCGTCGGCCCCGAGCCGGATCGCAGCCACGTTCATCTCGTGCGAGCCGAAGGCGGTCATCACGATCGCAACGCTCTCGGGCGACGCGGTCTTCGACTGGCGCAGGACCTCGAGGCCGTCGCCGTCGGGCAGGCGCAGGTCCGTGATCACCATGTCGAACGCCTCGCTCGCCAGCGCCTGCGACGCGCGGGCGCGGGTCTCCGCCGTGAAGACGTCGAAGCCCTCCTTGCGCATCATGATGCCCAGCATCTCGCGCATCGAGGGCTCGTCGTCGACGACCAGGACTCGCTTCACGCCTGCGCCTCTCCAGGGGAGTCGGCGGATGATAGCGCGGCCTGCGGCGGGCGCGAGGGGCGAGAGAGCGCGAGGGCCGCGAGGGCGGCGACCCCGGTCGCGGACAGCGCCGCACCCCAGCCCAGCGCGGGCGGGCGGTACTCCATGACGACCTGGTGGCGTCCCGGGGGCACCATCACGGCTCGGAACAGCGCGTTCGCCCGGACCAGGGGCGTCGCGAGCCCGTCGAGGCGCGCCCGCCACCCGCGCTCGTACGCCTCCAGCACGACGAGGGCGGCGGGCCGCTCCGCCTGCGTCTCGAAGCGCCACCGGTCGGGGCGCCGCTCCAGCTCCGTCAGCCTTCCCTCGAAGGCCTCGCCGGCAGCAGCACGGAGCGCCGTGCCCTCGTCGAGCACGACCTCGCGAGCCGGGTCGAAGTCCGAGGACCCGAGGGTCCGGATCGCGTCGGCGACGGGCTCCACGCGTGCCTCGCCCACGAGATAGGCTCGCGGCTGCGGCTCGGGCACCGCGAGCACGCGGATCGGGTTCCGAAACACCGACTCGATCGCGGCGACGGGCGCGAGGCCGGGCCACGGCTTGTCGTCGACGGTGACGACGAAGCCGACGCCCCCGAGCCGCAGCAGGCGCACGGCCAGCGGCGTGCTCTCGGCGCGGGTCAGGATGAGGGTGAGGTTTCCGAGCAGCGGCGGAGCGAAGCCGGCGACGTCGCCGTCGTAGCTGCCGAGGAGCCCCGCACGCGCGCCGAGCGGCGGGGCCAGCATGTCCTGGCGGCCGAGGGCGAGGGCCCATTCTCCGTTCCAGCCCGGCGGCATGCGCGCGAGCTGCTTCGGGAACCAGTCGAGCGGCTGCGCCACCGACGCGTACATTCGCGAGCCGGCGGGCACGACCGCGGCCGCCCGGGCGGGCGCCTCGAGGAGCGCCCGCGGCGCTACGGCGTTGACGGCCTGCGCCACCGGCAGCGTCTCGGCCACGCACAGGAGCGCCAGCAGGACCCACGCGAGCCGCCGCCCGCGGGCCTTGCGGGCGACGAGGAACGCCAGAAGGGCCGCGGCGCCCGCGAAGGCCAGCTTCCCGACGAGCGACTGCCGGGCGGCGGCGCGCAGCGCTTCGCCGGGCCGGAGCAGGCCGTCGATCGCTGCGGGCCACGCCGACACGCTGGCCGCGGCGATCGCCAGGGACCCGACGAGCAGGAACACGGCCACGCCGGCCCGGCGCAACCCGTCCCTGCGCGTCGCGTCCACTCCCCGCGACGCAAGGAGCGCCCAGAACAGCGCGCCGGCCAGCGTGTACTTGACGGGGTAGCGCACGAAGGCGAGAGGCGTGACCGCGGCAAGCAGGGGGTAGAGCGGCGTGAAGCGTCCGAGGCTCGTCGCGAGGGCGAGCCCGAGGCCGATCGCCGATGCCCGTGACTCACCGCTCCCGTCCACGCCCGAGGCCACCAGCACCAGCGCCGCCGCGCCGAGGTAGAGGCACGCCCAGAACGGCTCACGACCCTCGTAGAGCGCGCCGCGCGCCGGCTCGCCGAAGGG
>DASSJI010000290.1:0-21214 GCA_035691285.1 Vicinamibacteria bacterium
GAGAACGACGAGGCTCGCGTCGGCCATCGACACGATGTCCACCTCGTCCTGCCCGACGCCCACGGTCTCGACCAGGATCACCTCGCGGCCCGCGGCCGACAGGATGGTGGCGACATGGCCGGTCGCCGCGGCCAGCCCGCCCAGGTGGCCGCGGGTCGCCATCGAGCGGATGAAGACGCCCGGGTCGGTGGCGTGGGCCTGCATGCGGATGCGGTCCCCCAGGATCGCCCCGCCGCTGTACGGCGAAGTCGGATCCACCGCGACGATGCCGACGCTCTTCCCGCGCTTGCGGTAGCGGGCCGCCAGGCGGTCGACGAGGGTCGACTTGCCCGCGCCGGGCGGCCCGGTCACGCCGATCACGAGCGACCGGCCGGCGCGGGGGAACAGCTCGGCGATGAGCGCGGCCGCCTCGGCGTCGCCGTCCTCGACCCGGCTGATCGCGCGTGCCATCGCCCGCACGTCGCCGCGCACTACGCCTTCGGCGAGGCTCTCGACGCCGCTCACGCCGGCTCGAATGGATTCAGGCACGAGACGCCTGTCGGCTCGACGTGCTTCACGTTGCGCGTCACCAGGGTGAGGCCATGAACGCGCGCCGTCGCGGCCAGGAGACCGTCCACCGGTGGCAGGGCGCGCCGCGCGCCCAGACGCCCCCACTCCTCGGCAACGCTGCGGTCCACGGCGACGATGCGATCGCCGTGGGCCATGACCACGGCGGAGAGCCAGCGGTCGAGCGCGGCCGCGCTTCGGGGGTCTCGGCCCCTGAGGCGTTCCACGCCTTGCCGCAGCTCGCCGATCACCAGCACGCTCAGGTGGATCTCCTGGTCGTCCAGACCCGCGAACCAGGCCGCCACGCGGGGATGGCAACGCCGCCGCTTGCGGAGCTCGCAGACGACGTTCGTATCGAGCAGGAAGCTCAAGGACGGACACGCCGACCGTTCGTACGGGGCGGGTTGAGCTCGGAGTCTCGGCCCACGTCGGGCATCTCGAGCAGCATCTGCTTGAGGCTCCTGGCCGCCCGGCGCCGGCGCAGAGCCTCGCGCAGGATCTCGCGATGCTCCGCCTCGGCGGAGCGCCCGCGGCGGGCCGCGCGTTGTCGCAGCTCCTTCACCGTCGCCTCGTCCAGGTTCCTGACGATCAGCTGCGCCACGCGCTCATGCTATCATTGATAGCGATCAGCGGACCATGCCGCGCAAGCCGAGCAGCTCGCGGGCGATCACCAGCCGCTGCACCTCGCTCGTGCCCTCGCCGATCGTGCCGAGCTTGCTGTCGCGCAGGTAGCGCTCCACCGGGTAGTCCTTGACGAAGCCGTAGCCGCCGTGGATCTGGACCGCGTCCAGGGCGACCTCCACCGCCATCTCGCTGGCGTAGAGCTTGGCCATCGACGACTCGGCGGTGTGCTCCCTGCCGGTGTCGCGGAGCGTCGCGGCCCGCCACACCAGCAGCCGCGCGGCGTCCACCTTGGTCGCCATGTCGGCGATCTTGAACTGCACCGCCTGGAAGTCCGCGATCGGGTGACCGAACTGCCTGCGGCCCTGGGCATAGCCCATCGACGCCTCGAGGGCGGCCTGGGCGATGCCGACGGCCCAGGCCGCGATCCCGATGCGCCCGCGGTCCAGGATCCGCAGCGTGTCGACGAAGCCCATTCCCTCGCGGCCGAGCAGGCTGTCCGCAGGGATGCGGCAGCTCTCGAACACCAGCTCCGAGGTGTCCGAGCTGCGGACGCCGAGCTTGTCCTCCTTCTTGCCCGCGCGGAAGCCCTTCGTCCCGCGCTCCACGACGAAGGCCGAGATGCCCTTCTTGCCCTTCGTCCTGTCGGTGACCGCCATGACCACGGCGATGTCGGCGACGCGTCCGTTGGTGATGAATGTCTTCGAGCCGTTGAGCACCCAGCCTTCGCCGTCGCGCACGGCCGTCGTCTTCGTGCCGCCGGCGTCGGAGCCGGCGCTGTTCTCCGTGAGACCCCAGCAGCCGACCTTCTCGCCCCGGGCGAGGGGGACCAGGTACTTCCTCAGCTGCGCCTCGCTGCCGGCGAGGTAGACGTGTCCCGATGCGAGGCTGTTGTGGGCGGCGACCGAGAGCGCCACGCCGGCGTCGGCGCGGGCCAGCTCCTCCATCACGATCGCGTAGTCGAGGGTCGTCATCCCGGCGCCCCCGTACTCGGCGGGCCACACGACGCCCATCAGGCCCATCTCGCCCAGCTTCGCGAAGATCTCCCGGGGAAACTCCTGCTTCTCGTCCCATTCGCGGGCGTGAGGGCGGATCTCGCGCTCCGCGAACTCGCGGACGCTCTTGCGGAGGAGCTGTTGCTCCTCGCCCAGGCTGAAATCCAACGGAACGACCTCCGTGCCGCGCGTCACGCGACGCGACCAGGGATCATAGAATGAGCGGCGCGGCGGGTACAATCCGCGCCGTGCTGCGTCGGGCCCTGCTCCTGCTGCTCGCCGCCGCGTTCGCGTACGCCGTCTACGTGGTCGCCGGCCTTCCGTCCCGCAGCGAGGTCCGCGCCCTCGCCGCCGGGAATCCGGGAAGGACGGGCGTGATGCGCCAGCGCGAGGCCGAGGCACGGGCGGCGGGGCGCCGGCCCCGCCTCGAGCAGACCTGGGTTCCCCTCGAGCGCATCTCCCGTGACCTCATCCATGCCCTGGTCGCCGCCGAGGACCAGCGCTTCTTCGGGCACGAAGGCGTCGACTGGGAAGCCGTGCGCGTCTCGTTCCGGAGCGACCTCGAGAAGGGGAGCTTCGCGAGGGGCGGAAGCACCATCTCGCAGCAGCTCGTGAAGAACGTGTTCTTCACCACGGACAAGAGCCTCACCCGGAAGCTGCGCGAGCTGCTCGTCGTGCGCTGGCTGGAGGCCGACGTCCGCAAGGCGCGCATCCTCGAGCTGTACCTGAACCTGATCGAGTGGGGCGACGGGGTGTACGGCTGCGAGGCCGCCGCGCGGCGCTACTACGGCCGCTCCGCCGCGGAGCTCACGGCCGCGGAGGCGGCCGGTCTCGTCGCCATGATCCCGAACCCGCGACGCATCAACCCACGCGTGAGCGCCGCCCGGCACGCCCGGGCCCAGCAACGGGTCCTCGGGCTCATGGCCCGGGCGGGCTACCTGAAGCGCGATCTGGGCTACGCCGGCCCGGTGCCGACCCCCGAGCCCCTGGACGAGTCGGGTCCGGAGCCGACCGAGCCGCCGGAGCCGGACCCGAGCCCCTGAGGTAGGATTCCCGGGCATGGAGAACCGCTGTCCCGAATGCGGCAAGGCGCTTCCCCGCGGCGTGCCCGCGTGGACGCGTCAGCTCACGGTCGCCCAGGTGATGACCCGCGATCCGCTGACGCTCGGTCCGGAGGACAGCCTGGCCACGGCCGTCCAGGTGATGCGCAAGCATCGCATCCGGCGCCTTCCCATCGTGATGGGCGGCGCCCTCGTGGGGCTCCTGGCCGAAGGTGACCTGAAGCGCGCCGAGCCCTCGACGCTCTCGGCGTCCCAGGAGGAGTTCGAGGCGGTCATGGAGGGCACCCAGCTCTCCCGCATCATGATCCGCGAGCCCCTGACCGTGACCGAGGAGACGCCTTTGCTCGAAGCGGTGAAGACGCTCCAGACCACCAAGTTCGGCGCGCTCCCGGTCGTCGCGGACGGCAGGCTGGTGGGGATCGTCACCGACAACGACCTCCTGCGCGCGCTGCGCGAGCTCCTGGAGCACGGCGGTTGAATTGATTTAGCTAGACCTCAGTACGCGCCCACGAGCCGCCGCCAGCCGTCCTGCGGCTGGCCTCGCCCGACCAGCGCCTCCCGGGCCGCGTGAGCGCGCGCGGCGGGGGCGGCGGACGGCGTGCAGCGTCCCGTGCGGAGGAACTCGAGGGACTCGCCGAGGGAGGCCTCGTCGGGGTCGCCCAGCTCGTGGTCGAGGTCGTCGGCGGCCGCGCAACCGACGGGCATGCCACCGTAGTAGTCCCCGTCGCCCAACGCGTTCCTCGCCTCGAACGCCACGGGGAACAGCGTCTTGGCGCAGAAGTCGAAGCCGTACTGGCCGACCGGCTTTCCGAAGGTCGCGTCCCCGACCAGGGTCACGGGCATGAAGGGCCGCAGCCCGTTGATGACGCTCTCGCTCGCTGACGCCGACGCGCGGGTGGTGATCGCGACGAGGCGCGGGAAGCCGACGGCCTCGGCGGGCTGCTCGAAGCGCAGCACGCTGTTGCGACCCTGGTTCTTGTCGTTGTGGAAGAGCTCCACGAACACCTGCCCGGCCGTGGCCTCGCCGCCGATCAGCCCACCCAGGTGCTGCGCGACGCTCAGCAGCCCGCCGCCGTTGTAGCGCAGGTCCAGGACCAGCTCCTGGGCCCCCTCCTCCCGGAGGGTGCGGAACGCCGCGTTCAGCGCGGCCGTGGACGGCTGCACGAAGTTCCGGAAGGAGACGTAGCCCACGCGCGGCCCGCGGCGGGGCGCGAAAACGCGCGTCGCCGAGACGGTCGGGATCGTCACGGCCCGCTTCGTGAGCGTGGCCGAGCGCGAGCGACCGTCGTCGAGCGAGCGCCAGGTCAGCGAGACGGTCACACCGGCCTCCGAGGGGCCGAAGACCGAGCCGATGTCGCCGGTCTGCAGCAGGTCCGGCACCGGGCGGCCGTTGATGGCCAGCAGGAAATCGCCGCGCGCGAGGCCGGCCTCGGACGCGGGGCTTCCCGGGAACACCTCCGCGAGACGCAGCTCCGTGGCGCTCGTCTGCTGCGTGGCCAGGCCGATGCCGATGAACTGGCTCTCGGAGAAGAACGCCTCGCTCTCGGCCCTGTCGGCGATGTAGCTGAAGCTCTCGTCGAGGGGGCGGTAGCGCACCGCCTCCAGGTAGGCTTCCGGCGACGAGAAACCCTCCGGGGCGGGATCCGGCAGCTCGCGATACCAGAAGTAGATGTCCTGGAGCGTGTCCCGAACGAACTCGACCTGGCCGAGGGTCGTGCAGCGGTCGGCGGCCGAAGCCTGCGGGTCCGACTCGCCGCCGCCGCACGCCGCGGGCAGGACGGCGGCCGCGACCAGCGAGAGCAGCGCCGGGAGCGACCGCCGCGCCTTCACGCCCGCCAATCTAGCACCGTCCCGCTACCGGGCCAGCCGCACGCCCGCGAGGATCACGGCCGCGCCCAGGAGGCGCAGCGCGCCGAAGCGCTCTCCCAGGAACAGCCAGGCGAACACGCCGGTGACCACGATGTCGACGAAGATGTAGAGCGACGCGTGGGCGAGGCCCTTCTTCGCCACCGCCCAGTTCCAGATCCAGTAGCCGACGTACACCGGGAGGAGCGCCGAGTACAGCAGGGCGAGCCATACACCCCAGGGCAAGGCCACCCAGTCCGTGGCGACGAGCTCTCTCCAGGACCACGGCACGAGGGGCAGGGCGCCGAGCGCCATCGAGAGCGCCATCACGGTGCGCCCCGGGTACCGCGCGAACAGGTCGCCGCTCAGCAGGCCGTAGGCGGCGAAGGCCACGGCGCTCGTGACGTTCAGCAGATCGCCGAGGCCGAAGGCCAGTCGGAAACCCGCCTTCGCCTCCTGAAGGAAGAAGAGGACCGCTCCGAGGAATGCCGCCAGCACCCCGGCCCACTGGCGCGCCAGCACCTTGCGGCCGACGAGCCGGAGCAGCAGCAGTGCGAAGAGCGGCTCGGTCCCCTGCATCAGGTTCGACACGAAGGCCGTCGTCCGGGCGAGCCCTTCCATGAACAGGACCTGGTAGAGCGTGATGCCCAGGAGCGCCGACGCCAGCAGCTTCGGCCAGTCGCGGCGCTCGACGCGGAACGGACCTCCCTTTGCAGCCAGGACCACGAGGCCGACGAGCGCGACGAGGGCGAAGCGTACGCAGCTGAGCGCAGGCGGCGGCAGGTGATCGAGCAGCGATTTGAGGACGATCATGTTGGCGGCCCAGAACAGGGCCATGAGGAGCAGCGCCGCGTCGACGCTCATGGGGGGGAGAGCATACACTTCGCCGATGTCCGCCTTGAGGGAGGACGCCGACGTGGAGACGTCCTCCGAGGGCTACGCGCGGCGCTTCTCCGGGCCGGTCGGGGCCTTCTTCCTGCAGACGCAGTCTCGGGCCGCGCTGGAGCTGCTGGCGCCGTTCCCGGGCGCCTCGATCCTGGAGGTCGGAGGCGGGCACGGCCAGCTCACCGGTCCGCTCGTCGACGCGGGCCATGCCGTCACCGTGTTCGGCTCGGACGCGCGCTGCCGCGAGCGCGTCCGGGCGTGGGTGGACACCGGGCGCGCGCGGTTCGAGGCGGGCGACCTGCTGGCGATGCCGTTCCCGGACCGCTCGTTCGACGTGGTCGTCTCCTTGCGCCTCTTGCCTCACGTGAGGAGCTGGCAGGCGCTCGTGGCGGAGCTGTGCCGTGTCGCGCTCCGCTCGGTGGTGGTGGACTACCCGACGCGGCGCAGCGTGAACGTCGCTTCCGGCGCCCTGTTTCCGGCGAAGCGGAGCGTCGAGGGGAACACCCGGCCGTTCGTGGTCTTCCGCGACGCCGAGATCGTGGACGCGTTCGCGCGCCAGGGCTTCCTGCCGACCGGTCGACGTCCGCAGTTCTTCCTTCCCATGGCGCTTCATCGAGCAGTCGGTTCGGCGGTCCTGTCGCGGAGCCTCGAGGGCGTGGCGAAGGCCTCGGGCCTCGTCGGCGCCTTCGGTTCGCCGGTGATCCTCCGTCTGGAGCCTCGCCGTGCCTGAGGCGCGCCTCCTGCCGATGCAGCAGGCGTGGGCCGTGGCCCTGTTCAAGCGCTCGGTGCTGAAACAGCGCAAGTTCGAGCAGATCGCGCGAAGCCTCGGGCCCACCGAGGGCCTCCGCTGCCTCGACCTCGGCTCCGACAACGGCGTCATCAGCCTGCTGCTGCGCGAGCAGGGCGGCCGCTGGGCCTCGGCCGACCTCACCGAGGAGGCCGTCCAGAGCATCCGCGGCCTGGTGGGCGAGGACGTTCATCGCGCGGAGGACGCGTCCCTGCCCTTCCCTGACGCGGAGTTCGACCGCGTCGTGGTGGTGGACATGCTCGAGCACGTGCCTGACGAGGCGGCTTTCGTCCGCGAGCTCGCGCGCATCACGAAGCCCGGAGGACGCCTCGTCGTCAACACTCCCCATCTGAAGAGGACGCTTCTGAGGCGCTTCCGGCACGCCCTGGGACAGACCGACGCGTGGCATGGTCACCTCCGGCCCGGCTACACGCCGGCGCGCCTCGCGGAGCTCTTCGGATCCGACTTCGCTCTCGACGAGCATCGGACGTACTCGCGCTGGTTCTCGGAGCTGGTGGACGCGCTCGTCAACCTCGGCGTCGGGCGCCTGGGCAAGAAGGGCTCTGCCAAGGGAGCGGTCGTCACCGGAGCGGACGTGGCGAGGCATGCCTCGGCCTTTCGCACCTACACGATGCTCTATCCCCTGGTGGCCGGCATGGCCTCGCTGGATGCCCTCGTCCCCTGGACGTCGGGCTACATGCTCATCGCCACGGCCCGCCGCCTCGGCGAGCGGCCCGCATGACGCCGGTCATACCCCACGGCCGCGTCGGGTGGTGGAATGATGCGGCATGGGTTCGTTGAGCGGCCGCCTGCGGCGGGAGTGGCGCACCCTCGAGACGATGATCGCGTTGTTCTGCCGCGAGCTTCACGCCGGAGGGCCGCTCCTGTGCCCCGCGTGCTCGGAGCTCCACGGCTACTGCGAGCAGCGCCTCTTGCGCTGCCCGTTCGGCGCGGACAAGCCCACCTGCCTCAACTGCCGCGTCCACTGCTACCGCGCCGAGATGCGTGAGCGCGTGCGCGAGGTCATGCGCTTCGCCGGCCCCCGGATGCTCCGCCGCCATCCCTACCTGGCGCTCATGCACCTGCTGGTGGACGGCCGGCGCGCCGCACCCGAGCTGCGCCGTCACGGGATGTAGCCCGGGCCGCGAAGCAGTCGACCAGTGCGTTCTAGGCGCCCCTCAGGAGGCCGTCGAGCGAGGTGCCGGCCGCATGCTCCTCGGGAGCGGCGTCGCGCCGGAAGATCCGCGCGGAGCCGCCTTCGAGACGGCACGACGCGCCCTCGACCCGGAGCCACGTCCCCTCGCGCAGGCCGACCACGACGCACTCGTTCTCCTCGAGAAACTCTCGGATCCGCTCCTCCCGGGTCTCGCCCATGTGCCGGGAGGCGGGATCGGCGTCCAGGTAGTGTGGGTTGATCTGGAACGGCACCAGACCCAGAGCCTCGAAGCCGTCGGGCTCCACGATGGGCATGTCGTTCGTCGTGCGGATCGTGGGGCAGGCCAGGTTGGTGCCTGCGCTCGCGCCCATGTAGGGCACGCCGCCCCGGGCCCGCTCGCCCAGCGCCTCGAGCAGCCCGCTCCACTGGAGCGTGCGCAGCAGCCGGAACGTGTTGCCGCCGCCGACGAAGACGCCCTCGGCGGCGAGCAGCGCCTCGCGGCCCGCGGCGTCGGCGGTGATCGCGCCGAGCTCGAAGCCCCAGGCCTCGAAGCGGGCCGCGGCCTTCGCCGCGTAACTCGCGCGATCCTTGAGCGCGAAGGGCACGAAGGCCAGCCGGCGAGCCTTCCCGAAGAACTCGCGCACGGCGTCCTGGGCGTGGTCGAGATAACCGGCGCCGTGGTTGGTCGAGTTGCTGAGGAGCAGGAGCCGCGTCACCGCTCAGGCCGCCTCTCGTCCTTGTCGCCGTACATGCGCTCGTCGGCGAGACGGATGAGCGACTCCTTCGAGCGCGCCTCGGTCGGATACGTGGCGATCCCGAGCGACACGCCGATCCTGGCGTTGATGCCCTCCTCCTGCAGGAAGGTGTGCTCCTCGATCATCGAGCGCAGCTTCTCGGCCAGGAAGCGCGCGCTCTGGCCGTCGGTCTGGGGGAGGATCACGACGAACTCGTCGCCGCCGTAGCGGGCCGGATAGTCGGTGTCCCTGACCGCGGCGCGCAGCAGGAACCCCACCTCGCGGAGCACCCGGCTGCCGCGCAGATGGCCCCACTGGTCGTTGATGGGCTTGAAGCGGTCGAGGTCCACGAAGATCAGGGACAGCATCGACTTGTAGCGGTCCACCAGCTTCAGCTCGCGCTCGAGGATCTGGTGGAAGAAGCGGAAGTTGTAGAGGGGGGTGACCTCGTCGGTGATCGAGAGCTCGCGGGTCCTCTGGAACAGCCGCACGTTCTCGAAGGCGAGTGCCACGGAGTCGGCGAGGGGCTGGACGTGGGCGACGGTGGTCTCGTCGTAGGAGGCGGCGCTCCTCGAGCCGAGACAGAGCACGCCGATGCCGCGCCCCCGCGAGTTGAGGGGCAGGATCACGTAGGAGCGGATCCCCTCCTCGAGCAGGCGCATGTCCTCGATGTAGCGGTGCGCGTGGAGCAGGTCGGTCTGCAGGATCGCCTCGTTGTTGAGCACGACGAGCCCGGCGCCGCTGCCGACGACGGGCAGCACGGAGCCGAGGCCCCAGCCCGCGTCCTCGGGGTAGCCCGTCACCTCGATGTAGTCCCCGGATTCGTTGACGAAGCCGCAGGCCAGCCGATCGAAGTCCTGGAGCGCCTTGATCTCCTTGGCGAAGGCCGGCACCACCGTCTTCAGGTCCATGCTGGTCGTGAGCGCGGCCGAGATGCGGTTGAGGAACTCGAGGCGCGTGGTCGTCTCGCTCAGCTCGGCATAGAGCCGCGCGTTGTCGAGGCCGGTGCCGATCAGCTTGCCGATCGCCTCGAGCAGGCCCCCTTCGGGCGGGCGCCCCGGGACCTGGTCGTGGAGCGCGACCACGCCCAACACGCAGCGCTTCGAGACGAGGGGTGCGGCCGCCAGCCAGCCACCGCCGAGGACGCGCACCATGGGCGCCGCTCGCGAAACGGCGGCGCGGGCGAGGTCCATGGCGGCGGCCATGTCCAGGGGCGCTGTGCCGTGCTCGGCGGCGGGCCCCAGCTCACCCTCCGCATCCAAGACGAGGGTCAGGCCGCCCGCCACGCCCAAGGCGGAGACGACGCGCTCGAGGCAGGTCGCGAGCAGGCCGTGGGCCTCGCGCTCGACCGACAGCTCGTCCGCGAGGGACACCAGGGCCCGGATCGAGCGATCCAGGTCCTGGGGCGTCGTCCCGCCGCCTTCGCGCTCCTCTGGGATCACGAGCGGCCTCACGATACCCAAATTCGGCTAGGCGCGGTAGGTCTCGAGCAACGACCGAACCTCCTCGGCCTGCCGGGCGGGGCTCCATCCGAGCTCGCCGGCCATGACGCCGGCCACGATCTCAACGTCGGCGGCCCCGGGCGGTCCCTCGGTGCCGAGGTCGAGGCGCCGCAGCATGGCGTCGGTCAGCGTGCACGCCATCTCGCCCTCGACCGCGGCGCGCGCCCGTTCGGCGAGCTCGCCCACCATCGGCCGCGCGTGGACGAGGGGCGTAACGGAGGTCCGGCAGGGCGCCGCTCGCGCGCCCAGGCGCGCGACGGCCAGGTCGACCGCGTGCTCCGCGACGGCTCGAGCTGTCGTGTATTTCACCCCCACGGCGGTCACGAGACCGGGGACGCCGTCCGCGCGCTGGTGGTCGACGACCAGCGGGCGCGTCAGCGGCTGTCCATCAGCCGCCGTCGCCGGGACGTGGCCACGATGCACCAGGGCGACGTCGCCGCGGGCGAGGCCGGCCCAGGGGAACGCGCGCACGGCCTTGGCCAGCATCCGCTCCACGTCCGTGGGCCCAGCAAGGGTGTCCGCCGGCGCGTAGTCGGTGCCGAGCAGGGCGCGGTCGCGCCAGGGCACCAGGAACAGGAAGCGCCCCTCGCTCGAGCCGCCCACCGCGTGCCCGGCCACCACGGGACGCGTCAGGACG
The DNA here is from genome assembly GCA_035691285.1 of Vicinamibacteria bacterium. Classification (GTDB taxonomy): domain Bacteria; phylum Acidobacteriota; class Vicinamibacteria; order Fen-336; family Fen-336; genus DATFEN01. Next base: position 10,770 of record DASSJI010000290.1, read on the forward strand.
AGGTTGAACGCGCGCACGAGCGGCAGCGAGGCCCGCGACAAGCCGCCCCGCCGCAGCACCTCGTCCGCGCCGGGGCCTGCGGCATTCAGCACGAGCCGCGCTCGGACCTCGAAGTCGTCGCCTGTCAGCCCGTCGCGGACGAGCGCGCCTCCGACCCGCGATCCGTCGCGCAGCAGCCCGACGACTTCGGTGTGGTTCGCGACCGCGGCGCCTGCGTCGGCGGCGGCGAGGACGAAGGCCATCGTCAGGCGCTCGCTGGACGACACCTGGGCGTCCCACCACACCGCTCCGCCCGACAGCCCCAGGGGGGGCGCGCCCGGCACCCGCTCACGCAGCTCGTCCACCGACACCAGGCGGCTCCCGGGGATGCGCCGGTCCTTGCCCACACCGTCGTTCCGATCGCGACTCAGCCAGTCGTAGAGGCGCAGCCCGGCCGCGAAGGCCTCCCGCCCCTTCACGCCGTGGCCATAGATCGGCACCACGAAGGCCAGGGGCCGCACGAGCTCGGGCGCGATCCGCAGGAGCGTGCGCCGCTCGCGGACAGATTCCCGCAGCCGCCGGAGGTCCAGGGTCTGGAGGTAGCGCAGCCCGCCGTGGATCGTCTTCAGGCTGTTCCACGAGGCGCCCGCGCCGAAGTCCCGGGCCTCGACGAGCGCGGTCCCGAGGCCGCGCTGGGCCGCGTCCCACGCCGCTGCGGCGCCGTGAATGCCTCCCCCGACGACGAGCAGTTCGTGCTCCCGGCCGGTCAGGTTCCCGATGTCGCGCTTCATAGATCTCGAGCGGGAAGGCGCAGCGACATTAGCATCGGCGGCGCGTCGGGAGGTAGCGAACGGTCGGACCTAGGGCGCTGTCGGCAGCACGAGCCGCGACGGGTGCTTCGCGTCGAAGTGGATCGTCACGCGCGCGGAGCGCGAGCGGGAGGAGACCGTCTCGCTCTCGCCGGTGTGCAGGTTGCGCGAGAAGTGCGGCAGGAACGACGGCGTCAGCACGAGGCGCAGCCGATGGCCCGCGGCGAAGCGGTTGCCCGTCATCAGGTCCTCGAAGCGCAGGAGCACCGGCTTCCCGGCCTCGAGGGGCTTCCGTTCCGGCCCGCCGTCGCGGTAGCTGGCGCGCATCAGGTCGAGACCGGGGCTCATCAGGTTGTAGGCCGTGCCGTCCGGCGCCACGTCGTGCAGCTTCAGCCACAAATCCGCGTCGGGCGCGTCCACCGAGACGAAGATCTCGGCACGGATCCGCCCGATGACCGTCACGGCCTCGGTGAGCGGCCCGGTCTCGAACACGGCAACGTCGCTCCGCTCGGCGAGCGCCCGGTAGTCGTGGGCCCCTGGCGCCGGCGCGTAGCTGTCGACGACCGGGGCCTGCGGATCCGCAGCGAACGAGCGGCTTCCGGGGCGCACGTCGGCGCCCAGCCAGGCGAGCGCGCCCGCCCCGGGCCTGGGACCTGCGGAGAGCCAGAGCGTGCGCTCCACGACGCCTGGCAGCGGCCAGGCGTCGCCCGTGCGCCAACGGTCCTCGCCCATGACGAACACTCGGACGCGGGGCGGGGCCAGCGTGGGGGCGCTCCTCAGGTGGCGGTCCATGAAGTCCAGCACGAGGGCGTCGTAGTCGAGCATCGCCGCGGCGCCGAACTCGCGCTCTCCCGCGCGGGTCGATCCGATCGTCGCGATGCCGTGGATCCAGGGACCGATGACCAGCTCGGTGCGGGCATCCGCGGCGTCGCGGCGGGACTCGACGAGCCCCAGGAAGTTCGTGAGCGCGCCTTCCGGCCCGTAGGCTTCGTCGTGCCAGCCCGACAAGTTGAGCACCGCGGCCGACGTGCGACCATAGCGACCCCGCACCTCGGCCCAGTCCCACCAGGGATCGCCGGGCGGATGGGCCATCCAATCGAAGTAGTAGGGGGCCACGTCTCGCAGCTCGGGCAGGTCCCGCAGCGGAAGGCGCGTGCGCATGGCGTTGCCCAGCGTCTCCCACGCCTCGTCGGCCTCGGCCGCCGTCCGCGGGCCGGGAAGGCCTTTGCGACGCCGGACGTCGGGCGCGATGTTGTGCCAGATCCAGGAGATCCAGGACAGGTCGAAGACGCCGCCCGAGTGGAAGAAGTTGCGGGTCGTCGAGTACGTCATGGCGGGCGCCATCGCCTTGAGCGCGGGCGGGGACTCGAGGGCAGCGAGCCACTGGACGGCTCCGGGATACGACAGCCCGAACGTTCCCACCTCGCCGTCCGACCACGGCTGCGCGGCCGCCCACGCGATCGTGTCGAAGCCGTCCTTGCCATCGTGGCGGTACGGCTCGAACTCGCCGTCGGACGCGTAGCGGCCCCGCACGTCCTGGAGCATGACGGCGTAGCCGCGCTCGACGGCGCGATGGTGGAGCGAGTAGGCCCTCTCGGCGTTGTCCTTTCCGTACGGCGTGCGGTAAACGAGGGTCGGAAAGCGCCCGCCGTCGGCCGGACGCAGGACGGTCGCGCGCAGGACGACGCCGTCTCGCATCGGCACCGCGACGTTGCGCTCGATGACCGGCTCGGCCAGGGCGGGGAGAGCGACGGCGAGGCCCGCCAGTCGTCCCGCCCTCACGCCAGCACCTCGCGGATCGCCGAGGCCGCGGCCTCGCAGTCCGCTCGCGACACGTCGTGGTGGGTCACGAGGCGCAGCGTGGTGCGGTCCATCGCCGCGGCGAGCACCTCTCGAGCCAGGAGCTTCGCCGCCGCCTCGGCCGCGCCCGCCGGGACTTGCGCCACCACGATGTTCGTCTGCGGCACGACGGTGAGAGCCCCGGGACAGGCCCCCAGGGCCTGGGCCAGCAACCGGGCGTTCGCGTGGTCGTCGGCGAGGCGCTGGATCATCGTGTCGAGGGCGACGAGGCCCGCGGCGGCCACGACGCCGGCCTGCCGCCAGCCCCCGCCGAAGAGGGAGCGGATGCGACGCGCCTCCCGGATCCGATCCGCGGTGGACAGAAGCAGCGAACCGATCGGGCAGCACAGGCCCTTCGACAGGGCGACCATGGCGGTGTCCGCGCCGGCGACGAGCTCGCGTGGCTCGCACCCCAGGGCGATGGCGGCGTTCCACAGCCGGGCGCCGTCGACGTGCACCTTCCAGCCGAGCTCGCGGGCCGCGGCGATGGCGGCCTGCATCTCGGCGACGGTGGCCACCGTTCCGCCGGCGAGGTTGTGCGTGTTCTCGAGCACGACCATGCCGACGTCGGGCCGGTTGACCCCCGGGGGCTTCGCCGCGCCTCGCAGCAGCGCGGGCGTGAGCCTGCCGTCCGCCGTGCGGATCGGCATCGGCATGGCGCCCGACAGCGCCGCCATCCCGGCGAGCTCGTACTCGATCACGTGGCTCCGCTCGTCGGCGACGACGAGCTGGCCGGGCCGGGACAGGAGCCGGATCGCGATCTCGTTGGCCATCGTGCCCGTGGGCACGTACAGGGCGGCCTCGAAGCCGAGCAGGGCCGCCGCCTTGTCCTGCAGCCGGTTGACGGTGGGATCCTCGCCCCACAGATCGTCGCCGACCTCGGCGTCGGCCATCGCCCGGCGCATCGCGGGCGTCGGGCGGGTCATGGTGTCGGAGCGGAGGTCGATCGGCATGCCAGCGGGCGGCTAGCCCAGCAGTTCCCGCAGCAGCCGCAGGCTCTCGGCCTCGGGAGGATCCACGGCCCGGTCCGCCCGGATCGCCTGCTCCATCGCGTCCAGGAAGAGTCGCCGATGCGCTCTCGGGATGGTGTTGGGGTCCACTTCCTCGGGCGCCGGCGGGCGCTCGAGCCACTCGTTCACGTGGCGGATCTCGTCCTCGGGCAGTTCCAGGCGCAGGGCCAGGCTCATGATGAAGCTGCGTTCGGACGGGCTCACCTCGAGGTCGGACCACACGGCAGCGCACACGAAGCGCATCAGCCGGAGCCGCTCCGGGCGGGTGAGGCGTGCCAGCCTCTGCGGCGCACTCATACTCGAATTCTAGACCCGGCGCTCAGCGGGAGGGATCGAGAGCGCCCGGGGCGAGCTCCCTGAGCGCCGCGAGCACGGCGTCCACGTCCTCCGGCCCGGCGAGGTAGTTCACGAGGCCCGCACGCAGGAAGGTGCGGCCGCGCAGCCGCGTGGTGGACACCCAGCCCCGGCCGGACACCTCGAGGGCCCGCTGCAGCCGGTCCTGGTGCGCGTCGAGGGCCTCGGGAAGCAGGCGCAGCGCGGCCTCGCGGCCGCCCGGGAGGTGGCGGAAGCACACCACGGACAGCTCAGGCTCCTCGGGCAGCGCCTCGAAGTCGTCGCTCTCGCGGCAGCGCCGCGCCAGGTGGGCCGCGAGGTCGTCGTTCATCTCCACGAGGCGCCCCAGCCCCTCGGTCCCGAGATGCTTCCAGCTCATCCACAGCTTCAGCGCCCGGAAGCGCCGGGTGCCCTCGATGCCGTACTCGAAGAAGTTCAGAGGCTCGTCCTCGGGGCGCGTGGACCTGTAGTACTCGGGCTTGCGGCTGAAGGTCGCCGGCAGGTCGGCCCGGCGCTTCACCAGAAGGGCACCGATGTCGTAGGCCTGGAAGAACCACTTGTGCGGGTCGATCGTCACGGAGTCCGCCCGCTGAAGCCCCGCGACGCGCCCGGAGTCGCGTCTGGACAGACGCGCGGCTCCCCCGTAGGCGGCGTCCACGTGGAGCCAGAGGCCCTCGCCTTCGGCGACGTCGGCCAGCTCCTCGACGGCGTCCACCGAGCCGGTGTTCGTCGAGCCGGCGACCGCGGCGATCGCCAGGGGGCGAAGCCCCGCGCGACGGTCCTCCGCGATCGCCTCGGCCACGGCGCTGCCCCGCAGCCGGAAGCGCGCGTCGGCGGGCACGAGCAGCAGCGTGTCCCTCGGGAACCCGAGGACGTCCAGGCCGCGGCCGATCGAGAAATGGGCCTGGTCCGAGGCGTAGACCCGCAGGCCTTCGAGATCCCGCCCACGGGGCGCGACGGCGGCTCCCAGCAGGGCGCGCAGCCGCACGTCGCGGGCGAGCGTCAGGCCGATCAGGTTGGCCATCACGCCGCCGGACGTGAGCAGGCCGAAGCCGTCCGCGCCGTAGCCCACGACGGAGCACAGCCAATGGACGACCTCCTCCTCGACGAACGCGCCCGTGGGGGCGGCGTGCCAGACGTCGACGCCCTGGCTCATCCACTGGCAGAGCAGCTCGCCGACGATGGACATCACGAGGGGCGGCGGGGTGAAGTAGCTGAACGATCCACCATGGTGGGCGTTGTATTGGTACGGCGCCAGGCGCCGGCGGAACTCGTCCAGGATCTCGCCGGACGGACGCGGCCGCTCGGGAGCCGGCGCGGGGCGCGCCAGGGCGTCGGCGGCGCCGGGGTCCCCCGCGAAGAAGCGCGCGCGCAGCTCCTGGTAGCTGTCGGGCCCCATGGGCCGGCGGAACGACTCCCGGTAGAGGTAGTCGAGGCACGCGGCCCAGGCTTCGGAGCCGAGGCGCTCGAGGGCGGCCCGCGAGCGGGCCTCGTCGCGGAAGCCCAAGAGCTCGGGCTCGGGGTGCCAGCCGAAGGGCGCGCTCATCGCGCGGTCAGGCCTGCTCCTTGGCCCGCTCACGGTCCCAGGCCAACATGTCGGTGTTCATCGGCCGCGAGCCCAGGAGGCGCAGGAGCGTCGTCACCTGCCCGCGGTGGTAGCTCGAGTGATTGACCACGTGCTGGACGAGCTGCCAAAGCGGCGCCTTGAACACGTCTCCCTTGGTGCTCTGGTAGCGAACGACCTGCTCCAGCCCGTCGGCGGCGAGCTGCCCGAGCCAGACGTCACGATGCTCCTCGATTGTCACCCAGCGCTCGCGCAGCGCCATCACGTTCGCGAACTCGCCCTCGTCGAACATGCGTGGCGGCGAGACGCCCTTGAACCGCTCCAGCCAGATCCACTCCGCGCTCATCATGTGCGCGAGGGTGCCGCGCACGCCGCCGTGGCTCGAGCCGAGGTCCTTCTTGAAGTCGTCGACCGAAAGCAGCGCCGCCGCGCGCAAGGCGCGATGGTTCGCCCAGTTCGTATAGTCCACGAGCCGGATCACGTCGGGCTTCGAGAGCATCGGCGCGGGCTATTCTAAGCCACGCGCCGGCGCGTCATCGGAGCTCGACACCCGTGGCCTCAATCGACACGCCCGCGCCGGCCCGTGCCGCTCCTTCGCCCTTCAGGTGCTCGACCTCCTCGGGCCTCGGCTTCGCCACCTTCACGCGGCCCTCGATCACGACCTCGCGGCCAGCCGAGTCCTTCGGCACGAAGAACGCGTAGCCCTCGAAGGTGACGTGGACGGAGGACTTGGCCTGCTTCAGCTCGAGCCAGCAGCCCTTGTTGCGACAGACCGCCTCGATTCGGCCTTCGAGGCGGACCGCCTGGCCGTCGACCGGCGCCCTCAGGACCGACTCGAGGTTGTCGGGTGCCCGCCCTTCGAGCGGCTTGCCGAAGCGCTGGGTTTCGGCGGCCGCGGGAAGGGCGAGAACGAAGAGCACGGGCGCGAGACGCATCGTGAGCCTCCCGGCCCGACGATACACCAGGACGGCCTGCGCCAACCGGTGCTATCGTTCACGGCAGCCGTCTTCCTGACAAAGGGCCGTATGCCGCTCGCCGCCGGAACCCGCCTGGGCTCCTACGAGATCCTGGCCGCGCTGGGCGCCGGAGGCATGGGCGAGGTGTACAGGGCGCGCGATGCGCATCTCGAGCGCGAGGTCGCGATCAAGGTGCTGCCGGAGCGCCTGGCCACGGACGCCGCGGCGCGCGAGCGCTTCGAGCGCGAGGCCAGGGCCGTCGCGGCGCTCTCGCATCCCAACATCCTGTCGATCTTCGAGTTCGGCAACCAGGACGGCGTCGCCTACGCGGTGAGCGAGCTGCTGGCGGGAGACACACTGCGCTCAGTCCTCGCGCAAGGCCGCCTTCCATCACGGCGCGTGCTCGAGTACGCGCAGCAGATCGCCCAGGGCCTGGCGGCCGCACACGAGAAGGGGATCGTCCACCGCGACCTCAAGCCCGAGAACCTGTTCGTCACGGCCGACGGCCGCATCAAGATCCTGGACTTCGGCCTCGCGCGGCAGGACCTGGCACGGGCGAGGGACGATACAGCCTCCCCGACGCTCTCGCGCTACACCGACCCCGGCACCGTCCTCGGCACGGTCGGCTACATGTCGCCCGAGCAGGCGCGCGGCGCCACGGCCGACCACCGCTCGGACATCTTCTCCTTCGGCTCGGTCCTCTACGAGATCCTGACGGGCGAGCGCGCTTTCCAACGTGAGACGGCTGCCGAGACGCTGACCGCCATCCTCAAGGAAGAGCCGAAGGAGCTGGCTTCCCTGACCGCATCGCTTCCTCCCGCCCTCGACCGCATCCTCAGGCATTGCCTCGAGAAGGACCCGGCGGCCCGCGTCCAGTCCGCCCGCGATCTCGCCTTCGACCTCGAGCTGATCGCGGGCCTCACGAGCTCCGGCGCGGAGAGGCTGGTGACGCGCTCGGGCCCAATCGGGCGCGCCCGGGTCCTGGGACTCGGTGTCGCGTTCCTGGCCGGGGCCTTCACGGCCGCCGTGTCATTCGGGGCATTCGGTCTGCTGGGGCCATCCGGCCCACGCGGTCCTGTGTTTGTCTCGGCGACCCTGCCTCGAGACACTCGAATTCCCCCCAGGCTGACGCAGTCATACCTCGCGATCTCACCGGATGGGCAGCAGCTCGTCTATCCCGTCCAAACAGGCGACGGGACCAGCCAGTTGCATCTCCGGCCCTTGAGTCAGTCCCAGGGAAGCCCCATCGCCGGGACCGACGGCGGGTTCATGCCCTTCTTCTCACCGGACGGTCGCTGGCTCGGGTTCAAGGACCCAGGGGCCGGAAAGCTGCGACGTGTATCGCTCGCCGGCGGCGCGGCGCGCGACCTCGCCGACGTGACGTTCAACGGCGGCGGCGCGAGCTGGTCCCCGAACGGGACGATCGTCTACGCTCCGGATCTCGGCACATCTCATCCGCTGTTGCGCGTGAGCGCGGACGGCGGGGGGCCGCAGCCCGCCACGACCCTCGGCAACGGGGAGGTCAACCATCTGTGGCCCCAATTCCTGCCGGCCGGAGACGCCGTGCTCTTCACCGTGGAGCGGGCCGGCAAGTCCTTCGACGACGCGCACGTGGTGATCCAGGACTTGAAATCGGGCGCGCGACACCTCGTCGTGGAAGGCGGCACCCACGGTCGCTATCTTTCGAGCGGACACGTCGTCTACGGACGCCACAACGCGCTTCATGCCGTACCTTTCGATCTAAGCCGGCGACGGCTCACTGGGGCAAGCCAAGTGCTGGTGGAAGGCGTTCGAATCGATGCCGCAACCGGCTGCGCCCACTTCGACGTCTCCGCGTCCGGCACACTCGTCTACCTTCCCGGCGGGGGTCGGGCCGCGGAGCGGGCGCTCGTTTGGGTCGACCGGTCCGGGAAGGCAGCACCGGTCACCGAGTCCGGCCGCTTATATGCAGAATCACGGCTCTCGCCCGACGGGCGGCGGATCGCCGCTGCGATCGGCGCTGCGGACGACGACCTTTGGATGATCGACATCGCGACCGGGACACACACGCGCCTGACATTCGAAGGCGAGAACGGCCTCCCGATCTGGACTCCCGACGGCCAGTCCATCGTCTTCCAGTCGGATCGCGGCGGCGGGCCATACAATCTGTACAGGCTGGCCGCGGATGGCTCCGGCGACGTCGAGCGACTGACCGACAGCCCGAACAGCCACTCGCCCAACGCGATGCTGCCGGACGGCAGGAGCCTCATCATCATTGAACAGAAGCCGAACGGCGACATGGACCTTTCGGTTCTTTCCCTTGCCGGGAAGGCGGACATCCGTCCGCTGCTGCACACCGCCTTCCAGGAATATCAGGCCGCGATCTCGCCCGACGGCCGCCACTTCGCCTACGTGTCGAACGAGTCCGGGCGCGCCGAGGTCTACGTCCAACGCTTTCCGAGCCTGGGATCCAAGATTCGGGTCTCGGTCGACGGCGGATTATTCCCGACATGGTCGCGTGACGGCCGCGAGGTCTTCTTCCGGAGCGGCGACAGGATCATGGCCGCCGCCTTTTCGCCGGGCGCGCCGCCTTCGGTCTCGCGGCCGAGCTTGCTCTTCCAGGGAAGCTTCGGGCCCAGCTTCGAGCAAGTCTCGGATGGTCGGTTCCGGATGGTCAGGCTCAGCGAGGAGGAATCTTCCGCGCGGCAGATCAACATCGTCCTCAACTGGACGGAGGAGCTCAGGCGTCGTTTCAGACGCTGAACGAGCGATGACGGGCTGATACACGCAAAACGCAACCATCCCGCCTGCAAGGACCTTGTCGGTATCTCCCCCTTGTTGGTAAGGAATCTGTGTTAAGGTAATGAGATGCCGAGCGCAACCGTAACGAGCAAAGGGCAGCTGACGCTGCCCAAGGAGATTCGCGAGCATCTCGGTGTTCACCAGGGGGATCGAGTGCTGTTCCGGAAGGACCGCAGTGGCCGCGTCTGGGTCGAGCCAGCAACCGAGGACCTGATGGCGCTGCGCGGCCTCTTCGGCCCGGTCGACCGCGCACGAAGCCAGGAGGAGCTGGACGAGGCCATCCGTCGCGGCGCGGCAGGGAAGAAGCCTTGACGGGCGTCGACACGAACGTCCTCGTCCGCTTCCTGGTGGGCGACGATCCCGGCCAGGCAGCACGCGCAGCGAACTTGTTCGCGCGAGCGACAGCCGAGGGCGAACGGCTGTTCGTTCCCCAAATCGTCGTCTGCGAGCTGGTGTGGGTGCTGGGCTATGCCTACGAGAAGGACCGCACCGAGATCGCGGCGGGTCTCGGCACGCTGTTGCGGGCTCGACAGCTCGCGTTCGAGGACGTCGACCAGGTCCGCACGGCCCTGGAGCGCTTCGCGGCAGGGGATGGAGATCTCGCGGACTGGTTGATCTGGGAGCGCTCGCTGGCGGCCGGCGCCGAGCGCGTCGTGACGTTCGACCGTCGGCTGCTTCGCTCGCCCGAGTTCGCGGAGGTCTAGAATCCCGCCGATGACGACGGCCGCAACCGAAGCCGTAGGCGCGCGGTACGAGGCCGTGATCGGCCTCGAGGTCCACTGCCAGCTCCTGACGCGCACCAAGCTCTTCTGCGGCTGTGCGAACCGCTTCGGCGATCCGCCCAACGCGAACGTCTGTCCCGTCTGCCTCGGCCTGCCCGGCGCCCTGCCGGTGCTCAATCGCCACGCCGTGACCTTGGCGCTGCGGGCGGCCCTCGCGACGGGCTGCGAGGTCCACACGACCTCGATCTTCGCGCGCAAGAACTACTTCTACCCCGACCTCCCGAAGGGCTACCAGATCTCGCAATACGAGCAACCGCTCGCGACCGACGGCCACCTCGACGTCGGCGAAGGGCGCCGCATCCGCATCCAGCGCATCCACCTGGAGGAGGACGCGGGCAAGCTGCTGCACGAGGGCCTCCCGTGGTCTGCGGAGAAGAGCGGCGTCGATCTGA
>DASSJI010000291.1:0-46246 GCA_035691285.1 Vicinamibacteria bacterium
CATGTCGATGATGTGGACGCCGGCGTCCGACAGGAGGCACGCCAGCTCGTACTTCTGCTCGGGGCTGAACGCGACCCCGGGCGTCTGCTCGCCGTCGCGCAGGGTGGTGTCGTACAGGCGGATCTCCTTCGCCCGCGGGAAGGCCGTGCCGGCCGTGAAGGTGCGAGGGAAGTGGATCAGCGCCTCGAGGGGCTCGCGCAGCTCGACCATTGCGGGATGATAACTCCTCGGCACTCGCGAGACGGGCAGCCGATCCGAACGGCTACGTGCGGACCAGGCGCTGCGGCCTGGACAGGCAACCCGCGCCCTCCAGGCCATGAGCCGCGCGCAGGGCGTGGTGCGGCTGCCGGAGGAGAGCGCGAGCGAGCCGGAGGCCGACGATTCGACACCCGCGGCCGCAGGCCTGCCACCACGCTCTGGAACCTCGGACCAGGGCGCATGTGGCGCGGCGCACCGCCTGCGCGAGGCGGAGCGCCCGACGACGACGCCCTGAAGCGACGCGCCGTCGCAGCCCGGCGAGCTGGCGACGAGGCGGCGCCGCGTTCAAGCGGCTCCCCAGCGCGCTGCGCGGGCCGATGCCGCGCGCCTGCGAGAGCGCGGCCTGAGCCCTCTGCCAGGCCTCGACCCCGAAGAGCGCCTCGCCCAGGTAGAAGCGCCGCCCGGCCGGCGCCGCAGGGAGCTGTGCCGCGCGCCGAAAGGCGAGGATGGCCTCGTTCGGCCGACCCAGCCGGCGCAGGATCAGCCCACGGAGGAGAAAGGCCTCGCCGTCTTCCGCGAGGATCGCTCCAAAGCTGTCGCAGGCCGCGAGCGCGTCGCGCCAGAGGAACGCGCGCCCCAGGGCATGCACGAGGTTGCCCTGATATTCAGGGTCCCTCCGCAGGCGGGCGGCGTCTCCGTAGGCCGCCGCCGCCTGTGCCCAGCGTCCCCTGCGGCCGAGGGCGTCGCCCAGGGCGAAGTGGGCGGGCGCGAGCCGCGGCGCGGCGTGCACCGCGTCGCGGAACGCGCGGGCGGCGAGGCCGGGCGCGCCCAGCGCCACCAGCATCCGGCCCACGCCGAAGTGAAGCCGTGCGTGCCACGACGCGATCTCTTCCCTGCGTACGAACACGGACGCTCCCTGGGGAGGCCGCGATCATATATCCGGCCCGCGCTAGTCGCGGGCCCTGCCCAGGATGCGGAGCGCGTCGTTCCCGAAGTACTGGACCACGATGCGGCTCCAGGTCGGCGTGAGCTTGAGGTTCACCAGATAGGCGTCGAGCTGCCGCCGCAGCTCAGGGTCGGTCTTGCGCACGCCCCAGGCGCTGCGGAGCGACGAGCCCAGCGCGACGCCGTCCTGCAGCGCCGGATCCGCGCGGCGCTGCAACAGGAAGTCCGCCACGTCCATCACCGCGGCGCCGACGCGACCCGAGCGCAGCGCCTCGAGACAGTCGTCCACGTCGGCGAAGCCGGTCACCTGCTCCTTGGGCACGGAAGCGGCGGCCACGGCCTGGGCCCAGGTCGTGCCGGGCACGACCGCGATGCGCCTCGCCCGCAGCTCCTCGAGGCTCCGGATCGGCTGCGCGGGCTTGCGCGTCACCACGAGGTGCTGCGAAGGCACGAGCGCCGCGGTGAAATCGATGAGCTGTCGGCGCTCCTCGGTGTCGTTGATGCCCGCGATCACATCGCCCTTGCCCTGGACGAGATCCGGGATCGCCTGATCCCAGCGCTCGACGGCCACGGCCTCGAGCTTCAGCTTGTGGAGCCGCGCGAAGCCCTCGAAGACCTCGCGTTCGAAGCCCGGCGGCCCCTCGGGGCGGAGCGCGAACCAGGCGGGGTTCTCGTCGGCGGAGACGAGAACGCGCAGCACGCCGCGCGCCTTGATCTCGGCGTGGTCGGCCCCTGCCGCCGACGCGTGCCCGAGCAGGAGCGGAAGAGCGAGCGCCGGAGCGGCGCGAGGGAGCCGGAGTTTCATCGCCGCCTATTCTAGAATGACCGCCATGGACGAGATCGTGGCACGCGCCGTCGAGCACTACCACGCGCTGCTCCGCGACGAGAGGGAGCTGCGCGAGGAGCTCGAGAGCCGCTTCCTCGAGCGGATGCGCGCCGCGAACCTGACCTTCGGCGGGCGCGTGCTGTGCCCCTTCCCGCGGCCCAACCTCGTCTCCCCCGCCGCCTACGAGCAGATCCGCGGCGTGTGCCGGCGCATCTTCCGCGCCATCGAGAAGGTCGAGGCCCGCCTGGGCCCCGAGCTGTGGACGCGCGTGGACCTCACCGAGGAGGAGCGCGAGCTCGTCGCGATCGACCCCGGCTATCGCCGCTCGTCGCCCTCGGCGCGACTGGACTCCTTCCTCACGACCGCCAGGTACCAGTTCGTCGAGCTGAACGCCGAGACCCCGGCCGGCATCGGCTACGCCGAGGTGTTGACGGAGCTGTTTCTCGAGCTGCCGATCGTGAGGCGCTTCCAGGAACGCTACAGCCTGCGCCGCTTCCTGGCCCGCGACCGCCTCCTCGACACGCTGCTCGCCTGTTACCGCGAAGGCGGCGGGCGCGCCTCCCGGCCCACCATCGCCATCGTGGACTACGACGACGTGCCCACCCGGACCGAGCACTACCTGTTCCGCGACTTCTTCGAGTCGAAAGGCTGCCCGGCTCTCGTTTGCGATCCTCGCCACCTCGTCTTCGAGAAGGGCCGGCTGCGCCACGAAGGCCGCGAGATCGACATCGTCTACAAGCGCCTGCTGGTGAACGAGCTGCTGGAAAAGAAGAGCGAGCTGGGCCCGTTCCTGGAAGCCGCGCGTGGACAGGCCGTCACGGTCGTGAACCCCTTCCGCTGCAAGCCGATCCACAAGAAGGCGATCTTCGCCGTGCTCACCGACGACGAGCTTCAGCCGCTCTTCAGCGAGGACGAGCGCGCCGCGATCCGCGCACACGTGCCCTGGACCCGGCGCGTCGCCGAGGCTCGGACGACCCGCGACGGCCAGGCGCTCGAGCTACCGGCCTACATCCGCGAGAATCGCGAGCGGCTCGTCATGAAGCCCAACGACGAGTACGGGGGCAAGGGCGTCTTCATCGGCTGGGAGATGAGCGCGGCGGCCTGGGAGAGCGCGCTCGCCGAGGCCCTGAAGTCGTCCTACGTCGTGCAGGAAAAGGTGGAGCTGCTGCGGCAGAGCTTCCCGCAGCTCGACGCTGGCTTGAGCTTCCGGGATCTCGTCGTCGACCTCGACCCGTTCGTGTTCGGCGGCGAGGTGGAGGGTTTCCTGACCCGGCTCTCGGGGACGTCCCTCGCGAACGTCACCTCGGGCGGCGGCCAGGTGCCGGCCTTCCTGGTGGAGCCCAGGAACTGAGGAGGGCTCGATGCGACAAGGACTCGCCGCGCTGGTCGCGCTGTCCCTCGCCCAGGCCGGCGCGGCCGCGGCGAGCGAGAAGCCGATCAGCTTCCTGATCGGGGGCGGGGCGAGCTTCCCGCTCTCCGACGCCGCCGACCGCTTCGACGCGGGCTGGAGCTTCACGGCCGGCGTGGACTGGAACATCGGCGACCACCTCGGCCTGCGCCTCGACTATCTCTACGCCGGCCACGACGTGAAGGCCCGCCTCGACGATCTGACCCTCGACGCCAGCCACTCGTTGCAGTACGGGGCGGCCAGCCTGGTGCTGGGCACGCCGCGGGGGGACGGACCGCGAGTCTACGTGCTCGGGGGGCCCGGCCTCTACTTCCGCGCGGTCGAGATCACGCGCCTCGACTCGTTCGTGGGGTCGTTCTGCGATCCCTGGCTCTTCCTCTGCTTCACCGGTCCCGTGCAGGTCGAACAGGTGATCGGCTCGCGGGACGCAACGGACTGGGGCCTGCAGGGCGGGCTCGGCCTCTCCTTCCGGGTCGGCAGCAGCGCGCGCCTCTTCCTCGAGGCGCGCTATCACCACGTCTTCGGCGACGAGTTCGATGGGCAGCCCGCCGACGCCCAGTACGTCCCGATCACGCTGGGCGTCGAGTTCTGAGTCAGACGAGCCTCGCGCTGACCTTGATCTCGACGCCGGTGAGGGCGCGGGAGACCGGGCAGCCCTTCCGGGTCCCCTCGGCGATCTCCTGGAACTTCGCGTCGTCGATGCCGGGAACCTTCGCCTGGACGTCCAGCTCGATGGTGGTGATCGTGAAGCCGGCGTCGGTCTTGAGGAGCTGGAGCTTCGCGCTCGACGCGACCCGCTCCGGGCTGAAACCGCCCTTGGCCAGCCCCGCTGCCAGCGCCATCGAGTAGCAGCCCGCGTGGGCCGCGGCGATCAGCTCCTCGGGATTCGTGCCCGCGCCTTCCTCGAAGCGCGACGAGAACGAGTACGCGCCCTGGTAGGCGCCGCTGCCCAGGGACATCGTCCCTTTCCCCTCCGTCAGGTTGCCGTTCCACTCGGCCTTCGCGGTCCGAATCGCCATCGTTCGCCCTCTCCTTCGTGGGTTGGCCAGCTTCTCACGAAACGAAGGAGGGGTCCAGGACGCCCGGCTAGGAGCTCGCCTGGATCCGCCCGACCAGCTCGTCGGACTCCTCGGGGCTCAACAGTCCGTCCGTGCCCGGATACAGGACGAGCTCTTCCTTGTCGTTGTGCCCTCCCAGGACGCGCAGCAGCTCGGCGCGCAGTTTTTCGGCGGCCGGACCCGAAGCCCCCACGACGCGGCCGATGCCTTCGAGGAGCATCTGGATCTCGCGGTGCTCGGCTCGCATCACGGCGGTGGGCCCCTGGTTCGAGGACAGGCCGGCCTTCTCCTCGAAGACCGGGAACAGCAGCTCCTCCTCGAAGCGGATGTGGCGCGTGAGCCCGCGCTCGAACTCGGGCCACAGGCGCCGGGCGTCCTCCAGTCGTCCCGCTGCTCGCGCGTCGAAGGTGCGGCTCAGCAGAGCGTCCAGCCGGTCGTGGTCCCACGCGAGCGCCTCGGTCACGCGGCGGAGCGCGCCCCGGTTGGCGGCGCGACGGAAGATCTCGGTCCGCCAGAGGGTCGGGCCGCTCTCCTGAGGAGTCCACTCGAAGAGGCCGGGGCGGTCCTTCTGGAAGTGCCGCAGGAGCGGGCGCGGATCGTGGTCCGTCAGGACCACGAGCGTCTGGCCCGGCTCCAGGCGATCGAAGCTCTCGAGGACCGAGCGGCAGCGATCGGTCTTGGCCAGCGTGCGCGTGTCCAGGAGCGTGGGTGTCGCGGTCTCGATCATCATCGGCGCCTCCAAGCGCGGCAGGAGCGCGCGCGCTCACGCAGAGGATCGCCCCCGCCCGCGCCGCAGGGTATGACTGCCGTCATGAGATCGGCTCAGAACCCCCAGGAGGTGTAGAGCCACACCTTGGCCGTGTCGCGCGCGAATGCGTCGGCGTCGTAGAGGCCGGCCTTCACGGCGACCTGCTGTTTCCACGGCAGCTCGTAGGCCGCGAGCAGATCCCACTCGGCGCCGTAGCGGACGTCGCCGTCCTGGGCGCGGAAGTCATGCCAGACCGCGAGGAGCCGTAGCTTCGCGAAGGTCGCTCCGAGCGAGAGCCACGCGTCCTGCAGGCCGGCCGTGGGCGTCGTCAGGAACTTGTCGGCCCAGCCGTTCCAGATGTGCAGCGTGGCGAGCGGCGTTCCGAAGGCGCCGCGCGTCGGGTCGAGGCTGCCGCCCAGCAGCTCCCAGCCGGCGCGGCCGGTCACGCGCCCACGCTGCAGGCCCAGCTCGCCCCGGAGGTACGGCTCGTCGACGCGCCTCGGGTTCTCGCCGGCGTCCTTCTGCCAGCCCGCCTCGGCGTCGAAGAGGAGCGCCCAGGCGCCGAGCCCGTGCCGGCCCGCCACGCCCCCCGCGAAGGTGAACGACGACAGCCCTGCGTCGGCCGGCTCCTCGTAGTCGAGATACAGGAGCGTGGCGTGGAGCTTGAGGTCGGGCTTCGCGTCGAACTGGCCGCGCACGAGGTGCCCGTCCAGGCGCTTGCGGTCACCGCCGACTCGGTTGACTCCCACGAGGTACGCGTAGCTCGCCTGGGCTCGGCCGCCCAGGCGCTGCTCGATCCGCCCGCCGTCCAGCGACTGGTGGTTCTGGCGCCACCCGACGCTGCCCACGAAGCGCTCGTTGCCGAGGTCCCATTCGAAGCGGCCGGCCTCGAGCTTCGTCCGGCTCGTCGCGAGACGGCCCAGCGCCTGGTTGACCTGCGTGATCTCGGGATCCGCGATCACCGGACGGCCCTGGACGCCGTTGTTGAGGCTGCCCGCTCCTCCGTTGGCGTGCTGGTCGCCCAGCCCGAGGTCGGTGACGTTCTCGAACTGGACGAAGGCCGCGAGGCGCTTCCAGGCCAGGGTCTCGTAGCTCAGCGCCAGTCGCAGCGTGGACGCCTGGGCGTCCTCCGCGACAGCGTCGTCCCTCACGGTCTCGAACCGATAACGCAGTGCGACCTTGATCTTTCCCTTCTTGACCGCGTCGCCCAGGCTCGTCGCCTGGGCCGAGGCGTCCTGACCAGGAAGTCCCAGGAACGCCGCGAGCGTCACGAGGGCCGCCGATCGCCTCATGCAACCTCCGCCGCGCCATCCTTCCACGACCACGGTCAGCCGGGCCAGCTGACGGCCGTCATACCCCGCTCGCGGCCCCGCCGTCAGCATCGGACCGATGCAGCCGCCCGACTTCGACCGCGTGCCCTTCCTGGTCATCTGGGAGGCGACCCGGGCGTGCGCGCTCGCCTGCGTCCATTGCCGCGCCGACGCCCTGGCCCGGCGCGACCCGCGCGAGCTGACCACCGAGGAGGGCTTCCGCCTGCTCGACCAAGTCAGGGCCTTCGGCGATCCGCCGCCCTTCGTCGTGCTCACGGGCGGCGACCCGATGTGGCGCAAGGACCTGGCCGAGCTGGTGCGCCACGGTACGGAGCTCGGCCTCACCGTCGCCCTGACCCCGAGCGGCACGGCGATGTGCACCAGGGCGCGCCTCGCCGAGCTGAAGGACGCCGGCCTCTCCCGCGTCGCGGTCAGCCTCGATGGCCCCGACGCCGAGACGCACGACGCGTTCCGCCGCGTGAAGGGCTCCTACGGCTACACGATGCGCATCATCGAGGCGGTCGTCGAGCTGGGCCTGCCGTTGCAGATCAACTCGACGGTCAGCCGCCTCACCCTGCCGCTGCTGGGGCGGATGGCCGAGTGCGTCGCCGAGTTCCCGCTCGCGCTCTGGGCCGTCTTCTTCCTGGTGCAGACCGGTCGCGGCGCGGGCCTCGAGCCGATCACGGCCGAGGAGTGCGAGGACGTCCTCGGCTTCCTGGACGAGCTCCAGCGCCGGGTGCCGTTCGGCATCAAGACGACCGAGGCCCCGCACTACCGCCGCGTCCAGGCCCAGCGGGCCACGCCGCGGCCCGCGTCGAGCCCGGGCCGCGCGCAGCTCCGGGCGCCGCGCGCCGTGAACGACGGCAACGGCTTCGTGTTCGTGGACCACGTCGGCGAGATCTGTCCCAGCGGCTTCCTGCCCGTGCGCTGCGGCAACGTCCGCGACGGCCGGCTCGTCGAGACTTACCGCCACAACGACTTCTTCCGCCGGCTGCGCGACCCCGACGCCCTCGGCGGGCGCTGCGGCCGCTGCGAGTTCCGGGCAGTGTGCGGCGGCTCGCGCTCCCGGGCCTTCGCGGCCACCGGGTACGCCTTCGCCGAGGACCCGCTCTGCGCGTACGAGCCGCCGGCGGCGGACCAGGGATGCCGCCCGCGCGTCGCCTGGGCTGGGCACGAAGTCTGCACAGTCGAGGCGCCGAATCCATGATCACCATCGAATCCCTTCGCGCAAACCCCGCGCTGCTCAAGCTGGATCTCTATTGCAAGGGCGCGCAGCTCGATGACTCCTGCTACATAGAAGAAGACGGCGGCCGGAAAATCTTGCGCACACGCGCAGGATTAGGCAGCGGCCTCGAGGCGATCCTGCCTGGCGGCCTCTGGACCAACATCCCGGTCACCGAGCCGTTCGCGAGGACCTCGCCTTACGTCGTCCACCGGAACGACGGTGGCTACGTCCTGCGCCACCAGGGCGAGACCGTGGCTCCGCTTACGCTCTCCCCGCGGCCCGACTGGTATGACCGCCAGACCTCCACGAGCAAGCCCATGACGCGCATCGGCACGCTCCAGGGCACCTACCTCGGGATCTACCAGGCCAAGGTCTGCGAGTACTGGACGGCCAAGCCGATGCGGACGAACTGCAAGTTCTGCTCGGTGGGCTTGAACCTCGGCGTGGACGACGCGGACGAGAAGTCCGTCGACGAGGTCATGCAGGTGATCCGCGCGGCCCGCGACGAGTCCGGCATCACCTACGTGGACTTCAACACCGGCCACTTCGAGGGAGACACGTATCTCGACATCCTCGAGCCGTACCTCGTGCGCATCAAGAAGGAGCTGGGGCTGCTGGTCGGCTTCCAGACCCCGCCCCACCGCGACCTGAAGCGCTACGACCGGCTTCGGGAGATGGGCCTGAACCGCGTCAGCTTCTGCTTCGAGATCTTCGACCGCGAGCGCTTCGTGGATATCTGCCCCGGCAAGAACGCCGAGTACAGCCTCGACTACTACCTCGAGGCCGTGCGCTACTGCGCAACCTTGGGCAAGAAGGGCCCGCGCGACGAGCCGTGGGTCGCGAACGGGGAGATCATCGCCGGCCTCGAGCCGCCCGAGTCCTCGATCGCGGCCATCGACTGGATCACGTCGGTCGGCGCGATCCCGACCGTGTGCGTATTCCGGCCGCTGGTGGGCACGGACCTCGAGGACGCCGCGCCGCCCCAGACCGAGGACATGGTCCCGGTGTTCCGCCGCCTCTACGAAGCCTGCATGGAGCGCGGCCTGCCCATCGGCGTCGCCCCCAACATCCACGTGAGCCTGGTCATGCTGCCCGACGAGTGCCGCTCGCTCTCGCCGCGGCGCTATCCGTGGCAAAGCCTCAAGCTCGCGGCCCAGGCCAAGGCCTTCGGCTACGTGTTCAATCGGCGCCTCCGGAAGAAGCGGGGGGTGTAACAGGCGGCCTGAGCCCACGCGTCCGCGGGCGCCGTCGCCCACTGCGCTCAAGCGTTGTTCCAGCTGTTTGTGGTGGACCTCCGTTTCCTGCTCGTCCGACTTCGCGCTTCCAGCCGCCTCGGCGAGGCTGCTATAGGGAGCGGTCTCAATGCTTCCAGAGGTCCACTCGAACTGGCCCAACACCCGGGTTCCTCACGACCTTGTCTCCCAGGTTGCAGAGGCGGATGGAGATTCCATTGAAGCCCCGGCGCTGAGCTTGCCGCTGGTATATAGGTTCGGTAGGTTGAGATCGCCCGTCATCGTGTCACCCGCCTTAGCGACTTTAGACGCGCCCAGGGCAGCACGGGCTAGGGCCTCAGCGGCAAGGCTCAATTGAAGCAGGGCATCGCCGGACACGCGGTCCAGAATCTCCGCATCGCGGCTCGAGCGAAGAGCGGCGTCAGCACCCTCGCGAATCGCCGTCTCGTCGCTGCAGCAGGTTTGAAGCAATTCGTCGGCTGCGATACGTGCAGCCCTTTCAGCGTCTAGGGCTGCCTGGAGAGCCGCGTCGGCCGACGCGCGAGCGGCCGCTTCCGCGTCGAGTAGAACACTTGTGGCCATAGCTGGCGAACAAACCCTCGGGTGTCGGGAAGGCAGCGCTAGCTGCCTGCAGAGCCGGGGACGCCGGAGGAGCCGGCGGTGGTGAGCTATTCTCGCCAGTTCTCGACCTTGAGGCCCTTCACGCGGCCGAACTCCTCGGTGTTGTCGGTAACGACGGTCAGACCGCGTGAGAGCGCGTGGGCGGCGATGAGCATGTCGTTCGGTCCGATCGGAGTGCCGCTCGCCTCGAGTTGAGACCGCACTCGTCCGTACGTGGCCGCGGCGCGAAGGTCGAAGTCGAGAGGCTCCACCTCCTCGATGAGCACATCGATGCGTGCGTGGTTCGTTCGGCGCCGGGCGCTGTGGTCCGCCCCGTAGCGCAGCTCCGCCACCACGACGACGCTCAAGTACAGGTCCTCTGGCGACGAGTCCTGGATGCGTCCGACGACCTTTGGGTATCGGCCCGTCAAGTAATCGACGCAGACATTCGTGTCGAGGAGGAAGGCCATGGCTCAGCCGAGCTTGGGGCCGGCCTCCACGGCCGGCGGCTCCGGCGGATACGGAAAGTCCGAAGCCGAGCCAGCGAGCGCCAGGAACCGCCGGCTGAACGTCCTTCGCGCGCCCTCCAGCACGACCCGCTTTCCCTCACGCCTGATGAGCACCTCCGTCTGCCCCTGGAAGCGGTAGGCGCGAGGGAGCCTCACTGCCTGGCTCCCTCCGGTCTTGAAGAGCTTAGCCCGGTCTGCCATCCTGTCCCTCCACCGTAGAGTATGTACGCTCTGTATCTACGTGTCCACTAGAGTAACGTCCGCGTGCATCTGGGCGTCTCCTGCTTGAGGACCCTGATCCTCAAGGCTGGCCCTGTCCATCATGCAGGACTGTTGTCCATGCTCCGTGGACAACTTTCTTTGGTGGACATCGTGGCCCCAGGCCAGGGCCTTCGGCTAGATCCTCAATCGACGCCTCCGCAACAAGCGCGGGGCGTCAGGCAGCGTGACCTATCGTGAGCGCCGCGTGGCGCTACGAACCGCCTTGGGTTTCAGGCCATGTTTCCTCCGGACCTCATCCAGGGGAATCCCGCCCTTCTGCTCGTAGTCCTTCCACGAGCGATTGATGATCTTGATGAAGTCGGCGTTGTGGCTGAGAGCGAAGGTCTCGGCGTCCATGCCGGGGGGGATCGGCAGCACCGCCGCGACGGGCTTCCCGTCTCGCGTCAGCACCCAGGTACGCTCATCGCCTTCTCGGCCGTAGTCGGCGAGAGAGGCTTCCGTGATCTCGACTGTCTTCATCGCTCGATGCAGTCCCGCCCGATCTTGACTCGATCGCGTTCTTTGACCCCAGAGGCCACGATCACTACGGTCGGTTCGGGCTCTTGCCTCACGGCATAGTAAGCCCGGAGCTTCCCGACGCGGAGCTCCCAAGGCGCGAACTACATCCTCTTGTCGGGGTCCATCCGCTTGCGATTCCTGGTCTCGACCGTCGGCTGGTACATCAGCTGCCGCTCCATCGCCTCAACGAGCCTTGCCTTCTCTCCGGCCTCGAAAGCCGCAAGATGCTCATCCGCCTGACGCGCGAGCTCAAGCTTGTAGGGTCGTCGCTCCAAGGCCCTCGGTTGCTACCCCTACGCAGTTCCAGGTCGGGTCCGGAAGGATCGAGCGCGTAACCGGCAATGACCTTCGGCTAGGTGGCCGGTCCGACATGACGCCCGTCATATCGGGCGCACCGAGGCCCTGGCAAGGTGGCGCCGAACTCAGCGGGGATTTCGATGGTTCGAATCAAGGGAGCGGCGTTGCTCGCCGCGATGCTTCTGGTACTCGTGGGCGCCCTCTGGCTGGCGGCGCTGTCCTGGTTCCCGCCGGTCGCTTCGGCGCACGGCAGCGCCGTGCAGCGCATGCTGGATTTCACCCTCTCAGCGACTGGTGCCTTCTTCGTCGCCGGCCACTTGGTGCTGGCGGCGATCCTCATCCGCGCGCTCCGGCAGGCGCCGGCTGCCGGCTCGAAGCGGGAGGCGTGGTGGGTCGGGGTCGTGCCAGCGCTGTTGATGGCCGTCGCGGCCGAAGGCGGCGTCCTCGCCCTGGGCCTGCCGGTCTGGAAGCAGTACTACGGGCCGCCGCCTCAGGATGCCCTCACCGTCGAGGTGACCGGCCGTCAGTTCTTCTGGGTGATGCGCTACCCAGGGCCGGACGGCGTCTTCGGACCGACGCGCGCCGCGCGGATCAGCACCGACGACCCGCTCGGCCTCGACCGCGGCGTCGAAAGCGGCCGCGACGACGTCGTGCTGCTCAACGAACTGCGCCTTCCCCGAGGCAAGCCCGTGCGCCTCGTACTCCATTCCACCGACGTGATCCACAGCTTCTGGGTCCCCGAGCTGCGGGTGAAGCAGAACCTCGTCCCGGGAATGCGCATCGAGATCTGGTTCACGCCGACGGCGGCCGGCGAGTTCGAGATCGCCTGCAACCAGATTTGCGGCCTCGGCCACTACCGGATGAAGGGGGCGCTCCAGGTCGTGGAGGAGGCCGACTTCGAGCGTTGGCTTTCCGAGCAGCCGGAGGAGACGAGTTGAGCCACGCGGCCCCGCAGTCCTTCTGGACCCGCTACGTCTTCAGTCGCGACCACAAGGTGATCGGCCTGCAGTACTACTTCACGGCGACGGTGATGGGCATCGTCGGCGGCCTGCTCGCGCTGCTCATCCGAATGCAGGTCGCCTGGCCAGACCGGACCTGGCCGACGCTCGGCAGGCTGATGCCCGACGCCATGGCGGAGGGCGTGATGAAGCCGGAGTTCTACCTGGCCCTCGTCACGATGCACGGCACCCTGATGGTGTTCTTCGTGATCTCGTTCGTGCTCCTGGGCGGCTTCGGGAACTACCTGATCCCGCTCCAGATCGGGGCGCGGGACATGGCGTTCCCGTTCCTGAACATGCTGTCCTTCTGGATCGCGGTCCCCGCCACGCTCCTGATGATGGTCTCGTTCCTGGTGACGGGCGGCGCCGCGGCCTCGGGCTGGACAGCCTACCCGCCGCTCTCGGCCGTCAGGGAGGCGGTGCCCGGATCCGGCTTGGGCCAGACGCTCTGGATCCTGGGCATGGCGCTGTTCATCGCCTCCTTCACCATGGGCGGCCTCAACTTTGTCACGACCATCCTCAACATGCGCGCCCGGGGCCTCTCGATGTTCCGGCTGCCGCTCACCATCTGGACGCTGTTCATCGCTTCGATCCTGGGGCTCCTGGCATTTCCTCCGCTCACGGCCGCGGCGATCATGCTGCTCTTCGACCGTGAGGCCGGCACCAGCTTCTTCCTGCCCGCCGGCCTCGTGTTCGGAGACCAGGCGCTCTCGCACCAGGGCGGCTCGCCGCTGTTGTGGCAGCACCTCTTCTGGTTCCTCGGCCACCCGGAGGTGTACATCCTGATCCTGCCCGCCATCGGCATTGCCTTCGACGTCGCGGCGCCCCTCGTGCGCCGGCCGGCCTTCGGCTACCGGGCCTCGGTGATCTCTCTGTGGGTGATCGCCGCGCTGAGCATGGTCGTGTGGGGCCACCACATGTTCGTGAGCGGCATGCACCCGCTGCTCGGAGAGGTCTTTACAGTCGGAACGCTCGCAATCACGGTGCCGTTCACCGTCGTCTGCGTGAATCTCCTGGCGAGCCTGTGGGGCGGGCGATTCCGCTTCGAAACGCCGCTTCTGTTCGTGCTCGGCCTCGTGAGCTTCATCGGGACCGGGGGCCTGGGCGGGCTCTTCCTCGGCAACGCCGTCTCGGACATGTACCTGCACGCGACCTACTTCGTTGTGGGGCACTTCCACTTCATGATCGGCTGGGTGACGCTGTTCGCCGTCTTCGCCGGGACCTACTTCTGGTTCCCCAAGATGTTCGGCCGGCGTCTGGACGAACGCCTCGGCCAGCTCCACTTCTGGCTGAGCTTCCCGAGCGTGTACGTGATCTTCCTGACCATGCACTTCATCGGATTCCGCGGCATGATGCGCCACCTCTACGACCCGCTGCAGTACGAGTTCCTCAAGCCGCTCGCCTCGTGGAACGAGCTCGTCTCGGTCGCGGCTTTCGTGCTGTTCTTCGCCCAGCTCGTGTTCCTGGCGAACGTCGCATTCTCGCTCTGGCGTGGCGAGCGCGTGACGGAGTCGGATCCGTGGGCCGCCAACACCCTCGAGTGGACGACGCCGTCGCCGCCGCCTCACGGCAACTGGCCCGGCGAGCTGCCGGAGGTATCGTGCGGACCGTACGAGTACGGCCCCGGTGTCGAGGAGCGAACCCCTCAGGCCGTAGCGGCCGGCGCGCCCGCACGAGGCTGATGGCGGCGGGGGCCTCATTGCGGACCCCGGCGGCCCTGGTCGCCTCACGCTACCCGTCGTCGTCCTCGGGCCGGAAGGCCCTCAGTGTGTCGCGGGATCGCAGACTGGCCGCCTGGTGCCGTTCGTCGCAGCCTCGCTCGCCTTCGCCCTCACCTTCGGCGCGACTCTTGGTGCGCTGAACCTCGCGCGGCTGACGGGGACCTGGGGCGTCCTTCATCGACCCTCGGTGTGGCTCCATGGTTATGTCCAGGCGTTCGGGTTCCTCGCGCTCTTCATCATGGGCTTCGCGTTCCATGCCGTGCCGCGTCTCGCGGCGGCACCGCTGGCCCATCCCCGGCTCGTGCCCGTGACGTTCGGGGCCCAGCTCGCCGGCGTGCTGGCGGTCGCTGCAGCGCTGATCGCCCCGAGCCCCGTCCGCGCGCTGTGGATCGCCGGCGCAGTCGGCCTCCTGGCTGCGGCTGGGCAATTCCTGACGATCGTCGGGGCCACGCTCCGAGCCAGCCCGCGCCGTCACGACAGCTTCGCCCCCTGGATGATCGCTGGCGCGGCATGGCTGGTGACGAGCGCCGCCCTCGCCCTGCTCGCCGCCATTCGCGACGACACGGCTTGGCATCACCTGCTCTGGCCGGCGGCGCTCGACGGCTTCGTCGCCTCCTGGATCTTCGGCGCGGGCCGCCGACTGCTGCCCATCTCCCTGGGGTTCCAGCCGCGCTGGCCTCGCTGGGAGCGCCCGGCCTTCGTGGTCTACCAGGCTGGCGTGGCGCTCTGGAGCCTCGGAGCCGCGCCGTGGCCCGGGAGCGACCTGGGGCCCGCCCGCGCGGCCGGAGCCGCGTGCCTCCTCGTCGCCACTCCGCTGGCGGCGGCAACCATCGGGCTCGGTGGCCCGCGCTGGCCGTGGGCACGCGCGGCCGTCGATCGCACCTACGAGCGCTACGTCCTCGCCGCCTGGATCTGGCTCTTCGTGGCCCTCGCCGCGGGCCCGGGGTGGTCCCTGGGCCTTCGGCTCCAGGGCGAGCTCGACTCCACGCCCATGCTCGACTTCGCGCGCCACACGATCGCGCTGGGCTTCGCGACTCAGTTGCTCATGGGCATCGGCGGGCGATTCATTCCGGTGTTCATGGGACGCCGCCTGTGGAGCGCCCGGGCCCACCTCTGGGCCTTCTGGCTCCTCAACGCGGGTGTCTGCCTTCGCGGCCTCGAGGCCGCAGTGGCCTCCGGGCTCTGGCCTGCGGCCTGGCCCCTGATCGGCCTGGCCGGGCCGCCCGCGGTGGCGGCGTTCCTCCTGTTCTCGGCCAACATGTTCCAGGCCCTGCGCCGCCCCAGTCCCTCGAGAGGGTCTTTCGCCGCCGCGTGAGTGTCCGCTTCATCTGGCCGATAGCGCCTCGCGCCAGTTGCGGCGATCGAGGAACGTCGGCGGCTCCAGAGGACGGCCCTGCGGGAAGCGGCGCGCCTCGCGCCGCGCGCTCCACAGCAGGAGCGGACCCGCCACGTGGTTCACGAGGCGGGTCAAGGCCCCCATCTCGCGCTCGATCTCCAGGCGGAGCTCCCGGATGCGCTCACCGACCGCGCGGTTGCCCTCGGCCAGGTACCGCTCCATGGCCCAGAGCGCAGCCCCGTAGCCGCGGGCCAGGGAGGCGCCGGAGCGCGCCACGCGAGCCCGCACGCGTGGGTCGGGATCGTGCCGGTAGAGGCGCCAGCCCGCGAGCATCGTCCGCATGATCCGGTAGAGGCTGGGGCCGTTGCGCTCGTAGTCGCGCCGGAAGGCGGCGTCGAGCAGCTCCTTCGAGGCGTCGCGGGGGATGAAGGGATGGGCGAAGTTGAACTTGTACTGCCCGTGAATGTCGGCCAGGTCCACGTCGAGCAGCCGCCCCTCGGCCTCCATCTCGCGGTAGAGCGGCGTGCCCGGCACCGGCGTGTAGAGCATGAACTGGTGGCAGTCGGCGTCGTGGGCCACGGCGTGCTCGATTTCCTCGCCGATGTTGTCGACGGTGTGATGAGGCATGCCGATGATGCTCGACCCGTGCACGAGGATGCCGTGCCTCTGCAGCTCGCGCGTGAGCGCGAGCGTGTCCGAGCCCGCGAGCTTGGCGTAGCCGCTCCTCGGTGACTCGAACCCCAGCCACACCCAGCCGATTCCCAGCTCCACCAGCTCGCGGAGGGTGTACTTCGAGATCGCGTTGGCCGAGGAGAACACGAAGAGCGTCCAGGCCTTGGCCTCGGCCTTCATGCGCTCGAGCAGCTCCAGGGCTCGCCTTCGGTACAGTAGGAAGTTCTCGTCCATCATGAAGAACGACTGCACGCCCAGTGTCGCCTCCGCCTCGCACATCACGCGGAACAGCTCGTCTCCCCGCTCGAAGAAGTTGAAGAATTTGCCCTTGCCGCCGAAGAAGGCCGAGGTCGTGCAGAAGTTGCACCCCATCGGACAGCCCACCGACGGGATGATGGTCGCCGCCGGGTCGCCTCCGCCGCGCGGCACCGGCAGGCCCAGCAGGCGGAAGCCGACCGAGGACGGAATCAGCGGGTGCTCGACCGGCCGGTCGACGTTCTCGCCGAGGAATGCGCGACACCAGGAAACGCCCTCCCCTCTCACAATGTGGTCGGCGTCGATGAGGCGTTCGATGCCGGGGATCGCCGTCACGTGGCCGCCCACGACGAGCGTGGAGTGCTTCGAATGCTCGCGGACCAGGCGGCACATCTCGCGCACCTTGGCGAGGTTCACCACGATCCCCGAGACGCCGATCACGTCGTAGCGCTGATCGCGGATCTCGCGCACGAAGCGCTCGCGCGTGGGGAAGTCGAGCACGCTGCACGGGGCTTCGATGTTGCGCTGGATGAAGAGGAGCCCCCACGAGCGGTGGGACATCCTGAGCGAGAAGGGCCCCTGCATGCGCGTCACCTGGTTGTGATACAGCTCCATCGGGTTGATGGCCCGGCTCCCGTACTCGTCGTCGCGCGTGAAGGGGCCGAACACGCTGGTGAGCAGCACCCGCGCCCTCGTGCCGAGCGGGTGGACGACGGGCGGATCGACGCGGTTCGGCTTCACGGTGCCTTCGCCTCCGGCCGACGCTAGCACTCGCCCGCGGGCGGCGAATGTCACAGTTCTGCATTAGTTCCCGGGCCGCAACCGACATGACGGCCGTCATAGGCCCCTCGGGGAAGATCGGGCGTCATTCCCACCCATGGGTTCGGACCCCGAACGGAGCGATGCGTGTCGGCATCCGCCGATGCCCTCCTGATCGCAGTGCTGCTCTTCGGCAGCGCGACCCCGGCGGCTCCGGCTTCCGTCGAGGGAGGCCCGGACCTGCTCGCGCAGGCAAACGCGGCCCTCGACGCACGCCGCTTCCGGGAAGCCGTCCGGCTCTTCGAGGAAGCCGCCGCCGCGTGGCCGGAAAGACCCGAGGTGTTCTACGGCCTCGGGCGGGCCTACTGGGGACCGGACCGGCTGTATCCCATCTCCGCGGGCAAGGCCATCGACGCCTTTGCCCGGGCGCTCCTGCTCGTCGGCGGCAAGAACCCTGCGCTCGAAACCCCGATCCTGGAGGCGCTCGTCGTGGTCTTCCTCCGCAGCGAGCGGGTCAGCGAGGCGCGGTCGATCTACGTGAAGCTCCTCGAGCGGGAGACTCGGCCGGAGCGCCTCAACTACATGAAGACCCAGATCGGCGAGATCGACCTGGACCTCGGTGCCTTCGAGCCCGACGAGGTGACGATCACCAATCGGTCCCGCCCCCAGCCATGCTGCGATCGTCGCCTTCATCGAGGAACCCTGCGGCGGCGCTCACGGCACGCGCTGCCCCGTGTGCCGCCTGCCGGCGCCTGCACTCGAGGCGGTCGACGCCGAGCTGGCCCGCGTCATGGAACACGACCACCCCGGCTTCCGCGCAGAGCAGGGCTGCTGCCCGCGTTGCCGGGAGGTCTACGAGACGCTGCCCGTCATCCCCGCCGCCTCGATCTGATCAGTGCTCGTGCGCTCCGCGCTCGTGTGACGCCGGGCGGCTCGCGTCCAGATCGAGCCGCTCGGCGTAGTGGACGAACTCGACATAGGCCGCCACGAAGGCCCGGCCGCCCTCGATGCTGTCGTCCGCGTGGCGCCGCGCCTTGAGCACGCGCGCGAACCGCTCCCGCAGACCGCTCTCCATCCCCTGGCGGAGCAGGGCGACCAGCGCCTCCACGGACCCCTCGGCCAGGGCCTGATCGGAGGCGAGGATGGCGGGCTCGACGGCGGTCCCCGCCGGCTTGAGGCCGGTGAAGGCCGCTCCTTCTCCCTCGCGGTGGACGCGGACGACGGTCTCGAAGAAGTAGAGATCGGCCAGCTCGCGGCTCTCCGGTCCAGCCTCGCGCACGGCGGCGGCGCGAGCGAAGGCCTCGCGGACCTCGGCCTCGCGGTCGGGGCCGACCCATTTCAGGGCCGGCCGGACATCCCGGGACTCGAGGGCCGTTCGGGCATCCCGAACGACGGGGCCGTCCAGCGTGTCGCAGTGGGCCAGCGCCCGAGCGGGGACCGCCGCCATCGCCGCCGCGAGCAGGATCCTCGGGAGTGCCCCCTTCATTCCTCCCCTCCCCATCGCCCAAGCGTCGATCGCGCCCTCGCGGCCCCCTATGACGCCTGTCATGAGCGCCGGCCCGCTCGGGACTTAGCCTCGGACGAGCACACGCGAGCATGGCGACCCCGCTCGACGACTCCCTGGCGCGCTGCCGGACCCTGCTCGAGACTCCCCTCGCCGAGGTCGCCGGGGGCTGGAAGTGCGCGCACCCGGGCGGCAGCGTCATCGGCTGCTTCCCCGTCTACACGCCGGCCGAGCTGATCCACGCCAGCGGAGCGCTTCCGCTGGGCGTGCTGGGGGCCGGCAACCAGGTCGAGATCGCCCACGCCGACGCGCGCTTCCAGAGCTTCGTGTGCTCGATCGTCAAGAGCACGCTGGAGCTGGGCCTGACCTCCCGTCTCGACGGCGTGGATGCCATGGTCTTCCACTCCATCTGCGACCCGGCCCGCAACCTCGCCAGCGTCTTCAAGCGCAACT
Organism: Vicinamibacteria bacterium; assembly: GCA_035691285.1. Taxonomy (GTDB): domain Bacteria; phylum Acidobacteriota; class Vicinamibacteria; order Fen-336; family Fen-336; genus DATFEN01. The sequence goes on from DASSJI010000291.1 coordinate 18,835, forward strand.
TCCCCGGCGTCCCCGTCTTCTACTTGCACCTGCCCCAGAACATGGGGGCGCGGGCGGTGGAGTACCTGGATGCCGAGTACCGCCGCTTCCTCGCCGGTCTTGCCGAGCTGAACGGGCGTGCCGCGACGGCAGACGACCTGCGCTCGAGCCTCGCGCTCTTCGACACGTGGCGAGCCCTCGTCCGGGGGCTGTACCGGGTCCGCGCCGGATCCCCCGAGAAGCTGTCGGCGGCCGAGTGCTATGCCCTGGTGCGGGCGGGCACGCTGATGCCCGTGGAGGAGCACGCGGCGCTGCTCGGCGCCGCGCTGCCCGCGCTCGAGGCGCGCCCGGCCCGCCCGAAGGACCGCATCCGAGTGGTGCTGGAGGGGTCCTTCTGCGAGCAGCCGCCCCTGGAGCTGATCGAGCGCCTCGAGGAGGCGGGCTGCTACCTGGTCGACGACGACTTCCTGCTCGGCTGGCGCTTCTTCGGACAGGACGTCGGCGCTGGCAGCGGCGATCCCGTGCGCGCGCTGGCCGAGGCCTACGTCGACGCGAGCGTCTACTCGGGCATCAAGCACGACCTGCGCGAGCCGAAGGCGAAGCACCTGCTCGACAAGGTGCGCGCCCTGCGCGCCGATGCAGTCGTGATCCTGGCCGCGAAGTTCTGCGAGCCGGCGCTCTTCGACTACGCCCTCTATCGGAAGGCCCTGGACGAGGCGCGCATCCCCCATTTGTTCCTGGAGTTCGAGGAGAAGGCCTGGGTCTTCGACCGCCTCCGCTCCGAGGTCGAGACCTTCGTCGAGTCGATGCTGTTCGCCTGAGAGGTGAGCGTGGGTCGCTACCAGGACCGGATGCACCTGCTTCAGAAGGACATGATGGCCCGCTACTACGCCGAGCTGCAGGTCTCCGCCGAGGGAGGCGGCGAGAAGGCCGCCTACATGCTCGTGAGCGGCAACCCGGTGGAGCTGGTGCGGGCCTTCGGCCTGCTGCCGGTCTTCCCCGAGGTCAACGCCCTGCAGCTCGCCGTGAAGAAGCAGGCGCTGCCCTTCATCCAGAAGGCCGAGGAGCTGGGCTACTCCATCGACAACTGCGCCTACGTGAAGGCCGACATCGGCTGCTACCTCTCCGGACGCAAGACCCCGCTCGGCGAGATCCCGCGGCCCTCCCTGATCCTGTGCAACTACGTCGGCTGCAACGTCTATCTCCAGTGGTTCGAGCACCTCGCCGAGTACGACCCGACGCCGATCTTCAACCTCGACATCCCCTTCACGCGGCTCGACCACGGCGAGCCGGCCGCCGAGGACGTCGCCTACGTCGTGCGCCAGCTCGAGGACCTCGTCGCGGTCTGCGAGGGCCTGACCGGCCGCGCGCTGGACGAGGCGCGCCTGCGCCGCGTGGTGGAGCTGTCCGCGGAGACGGGCGAGCTGTGGTCGCAGGTCAAGGCCCTGACCCGGCGCCGGCCGTCCCCCTTCGACGCCTACTTCGACTCCGTCACGATGATGGCGCCGCTTTACTGCCTGCGCGGCACCGAGGAGTGCCGCGACTTCTTCCGGGCCGCCGTCGACGAGCTGACGGAGAGGGCGGACGCCGGCCAGGGCCCGCTGCCCGAGGAGCGCTTCCGGATCGTGGTCGAGGGGCCTCCACCCTGGCCCTACCTCAGGACCTTCCGCGACATGTTCTCGCGCTGGGGGGCCGTGGCGGTGGCCTCGACCTACTCGACCGTGGGCGGGCTCTGGGAGTTCGGCTTCCGCCACGACCCCGACAAGCCCTTGGAATCCATCGCCCGTCACATGCTCCAGTGGAACCTCACGAACCGGAACTTCCTCCAGCGCTACGACCAGATCCGGCGCTACGTGGAGGAGTGGGAGGCGGACGCCCTGGTGATCCACTCCGTGAAGAGCTGCCGGCTGTTCTCGGCGGGACAAGGCGACATGCGCGAGTACTTCACCAAGGAGCTGGGCGTCCCCACCCTGCTCGTCGAGTCGGACCTCCAGGACCCCCGCTACTTCTCCGAGGCCCAGATGAAGAACCGGGTCGACGCCTTCTTCGAGTCCCTTTCCCACCGCCGTGCCGTCACGGGAGCCGCGTCTTGAAGCGGCCGGTCGCCGCGGGCGTCGACGTCGGCTCGACCCAGACCAAGGCCGTCGTCCTCGACGCCGAGCGCCGCGTGGTGGCCCGCTCGCTGGTGGAGACCGGCGCCAACGTCTCCCGGGCTGCGGAGCGCGCCTTCGAAGCCGCCCTGGACGCCGGCGGCCTCGCCCCCGACGACGTCGCCGCCGTCGTCGGCACCGGCTACGGCCGCTACAAGGTGAGCTTCGGCGACGCCCAGGTCACGGAGATCGGCTGCCACGCCCGAGGCGCGCAGTGGCTCTTCCCCGGCACCCGCACCGTCATCGACATGGGCGGGCAGGACGTGAAGGGCATCCGCGTCGGCGACCAGGGCGACGTGCGGGACTTCGTGATGAACGACAAGTGCGCCGCCGGCACGGGGCGCTTCCTCGCGAGCGCCGCGGAAGCCCTGAGCCTGCCCCTCGACGCGATCGGGTCGATCGCCCTCTGCGCGACGAGCCCGGTCCGGCTCTCGACGGTGTGCGCTGTCTTCGTCGAATCCGACGTGCTCTCGTATCTCGCCGCGGGACGCAGCGTCGAGGACATCCTGGGCGGCGTGCACTCGGCGATCGCGGCGCGCACCGTGGCCCTCGTACGACGCGTTGGTCTCGAGCCCGAGATCACGTTCACCGGGGGCGTGTCGCGCAACGTCGGGATGGTCCACGCCCTGGAGGCCAAGCTCGGGATGAAGCTCAACGTGGGGACCGACGCCGCCTACACCGGGGCGCTCGGCGCGGCCCTCTTCGCCCTGGAGCGGGCACAGGCGGGCGTCCCCCGCGCCGGCCTGGCCGCCTCCTGATGATCGCCGCGGGAATCGACGTGGGCTCGAAGGCCACGAAGGCCGTGGTGGTGGACGCCGATCGCCGCATCCTCGGTCGCGGCGTCGCGCGGACGCGCCCGGATTTCCCCGGCGTGGCCGCGGAGGCCCTCGGCGCCGCGCTCCGCGCCGCCGGTCTCGACGCCGACGCCTGCGACTACGTGGCGACGACCGGCTTCGGCCGCTACAGCGTGCCGAGCCGGGACCTGCAGATCACCGAGATCACCTGCGCCGCCCAGGGCAGCGCGTTCCTGTTCCCCGCCACGGCCTCGGTCCTCGACATCGGCGCCCAGAGCACGCGGGCCGTCGGCCTGCGCGACCACGGCCGGGTGCGGGAGTTCAAGAGCAACGACAAGTGCGCGGCGGGAGCCGGCGGCTTCCTGGAGCGGGCGGCGCGCTATCTCGAGGTGCCCCTGGACGAGCTCGGCGAGCTGTCGCTGCGCGCGACCAGCCCGCAGCCGATCTCCAGCGTGTGCGCCGTGCTGGCCGAGTCCGAGATCATCAACCACGTCAGCGCCGGGCAGTCCGTCGAGAACATCGTGCGCGGGATCCACGAAGCGCTGGCGGCGCGGGCGTCGACGCTCCTGGCGCGGGTCGGGCTCGCCGCCGAGCTGACGCTGGTCGGCGGGGTGGCGCGGCAGCGGGGCATGGTCAAGGCCCTGGAGGACGCGACCGCGCTGCGCGTCAACGTGCCCGAGGAGCCGGAGACGGTGGCGGCGCTGGGCGCCGCGCTTCTGGCCATGAGCCGTCTCGAAAGGAAGGCGCGCGATGCCTGAAGGAGCTGCGATGGATCTCCTCGACAAGTTCGCGTTCGTGACCGGAGCCGGGCGCGGGATCGGCCGCGCCATCGCCCTCGCCCTCGCCCGCCAGGGGGCCCGGGTGGCGCTCCTGGACATCGACGCGGCGGCCGGAGAGGGCGTGAGGTGCGAGGTCGCGAGGGCGGGAGGCCATGCCCTGGCCCTGGGCGCGGACGTCACTTGCCGGGACGAGGTCGAGGCCGCCGTGGCGACGGCCCTGGAGGCCTTCGGCGCCATCGACATCCTCGTGAACAACGCCGGCTGGGACCGGGTCGAGCCGTTCCTCGAGAGCGAGGAGGACACCTGGAACCGCATCATCGACCTCAACTTCAAGGGCGCGCTCTACACCTGCAAGGCCGTCCTGCCCCACATGGTGGCCCGCGGATCGGGCAAGGTGGTGAACATCTCCTCCGACGCCGGCCGCGGCGGATCGCTGGGGCAGGCCGTGTACTCGGGCACCAAGGGCGCGCTGATCGCGTTCTCGAAGACGCTCGCCCGCGAGCTGGCCCGCCACAGGATCAACGTCAACGTGGTGTGCCCCGGTCTCACCGACACGGCGCTGTTCGCGGCGTGCCACGAGCGGATGCCCAAGGTCATGGACGCGGTCACGAAGGCGATCCCCTGGGGACGGATCGGCAGGCCCGAGGAGGTCGCCGAGGCGGTGGCGTTCCTGGCCTCCGCGCGGGCCGACTACATCACGGGCCAGACGCTGTCCGTGAGCGGCGGCCTGACCATGATGTGAGGAGACGATGAAGGACGCCGGCGCCATCGACTTCATGTACTACGTCGCGACGCCCGAGTTCATCGCGCGCTGGAACGAGGCCAAGCAGGGCGAGCTCTTGTGCCGGATGGAGCGGGCGATCGGAGGGCTGCCGCAGTTTCCATCGATCGCGGACATGGTCCGCCAGATGGACGAGGCGGGCGTCGAGAAGGTGTTCATCACCCAGACGAAGATGTGGTCGTACCGGAACAAGTGGATGTACATGGACACGCGGCTCGAAGAGGTGCTCCAGTACACGAGCGCCTACCCGGACCGCTTCGTGGGCCTCGCCGGCTACAACCCGTTCCGCATCAAGGAGAGCCTCGCGGAGATCGAGCGGGCCGTGAGGAGCCACGGCTTCAAAGGCGTCTACGTCCACATCTACGGCTTCGACATCGACGTCCACGACCGCAAGATGTACCCGCTCTACGCGGCGTGCGAGGCTTTGGGCGTGCCGGTCTCGCTGCAGGTCGGCCACGTGCTGGAGGGGATGCCCAGCGAGCGGGCCCGACCCATCTTCCTCGACCAGGTCGCCTGCGACTTCCCCGGGCTGAAGCTGGTGGGCGCCCACACCGGCTGGCCGTGGGTCGAGGAGCTGATCTCCGTCTGCTACAAGTGGGACAACGTCTACTTCGGGGTCGACGCCTGGATGCCCCGCTACCTGAAGCCCGAGGCGGTGCAGTTCATCGCGAGCCGGATGGGACAGGACCGCTGCCTGTGGGGAACGAACGGCCTCCCGTGGAGGGAGACCCTGCGCCAGGTCGAGGAGCTGGACCTGAAGCCCGAAGCGAAGCGCAAGCTGCTGCGGGACAACGCGGTCGCGCTCTTCCGCCTGTGAAGGAGACGACGCCATGAGCACGGTGACGGCGAGCACGCTGCGGGTGAGCGTGAGCGAGGGGATCGCTCGCGTGACGCTCAATCGCCCGCCCCTCAACATCCTCGACATCGAGACGATCCGCGAGCTGAACCGGGCGATCCGGGACCTGCGGGAGGATCGCGGGTTGCTCGCTCTGGTGCTGGCCGCCGAGGGACGGGCCTTCTCGGCCGGGGTCTCCGTCGAGGACCACCTGCCCGGCAAGGCCGATCTCATGCTCCGCGCCTTCCACGAGATCTTCCGCCAGCTCCACACCCTCCACTGCCCGCTGCTGGCCGCGGTCCAGGGTCCTGCCATCGGCGGGGGATGCGAGCTCGCGACCTTCGCCGACATCGTCGTCGCGAGCGAGGCCGCGACCTTCGGTCAGCCCGAGATCCGCCTCGGGGTCTTCCCCCCGGTCGCTGCCGTGCGCCTGGCCCAGCGCGTCGGGCAGGCGCGGGCCCTGCGACTGATCCTCGGCGGCGACGTGCTGTCGGCTCGGGAGGCCGAGCGCATCGGGCTCGTGGATCGCGTGGTGCCGCCGGAAGAGCTCGCCTCCGCCGTCGAGCAGGAGACCGCCCGCCTCAAGGACAAGAGCGCGGCCGCGCTTCGCCTCGCCAAGCGCGCGGTCCTGGCCGCGGCGGGGCGCGACTTCGACGCGGGTCTCGAGGCGGTCGAGCGGCTGTTCCTCGAGGAGCTGATGCGCACCCACGACGCCGCCGAGGGCCTGCGCGCGTTCCTGGGGAAGCGCCCGCCCGCCTGGACCCACAGCTGAGGCTCGCCTCCTCGACCCAGCGTAGCACATGTGCTACGCTGGCGAGCGTGACGAAGACGATCACGCAGCGCGAGCTGCGCAACGACAGCGGCAGGATCATGCGAGCGCTCGATCGCGGTGAGGACTTCATCGTGACGCGCAACGGTCTGCCGGTCGGAGAGCTTCGACCGGTGACGCGCCGACGCTTCGTTCCCGCGGCGCAGGTGGCGGCGGCCTTCCGCGGGGCGCCGCCGCTGGCCGGCCGCCGCTTCCGGCGTGAAGTCGACGCCCTCGTCGATCAGGATCCCTCGCCCCGTGGCTGAGGCCCGTGCCAGGCGAGGCCTTCTCGACACGTCGGCCGTGATCGACCTGGAGCGGATCGAGCTCGACGCGTTGCCCGGCGAGGCGGCGGTCTCGTCGCTGACCATGGCCGAGCTCGCCGCCGGTCCTCACGCCACCATCGACCCGGAGGAACGGGCGCGCCGGCTGGACCGGCTGCAGCGCGCCGAGGCGACTTTCACTCCGGTTTCCTTCGGCCCCAATGCGGCCCGCGCTTACGGCCGTCTCTATGCCGCCGTGGCGGCCCAGGGCCGCAAGGCGAGGGGACGGCGAGCGATCGACCTCCTCATCGCCGCGACGGCTCTCGCAGAGGGGCTGCCTCTGTACACTCGCAACCCTGACGACTTCCGAGGATTAAGCAAGCTTCTCGAGATCCGGGCGTTGAAGATCAGGGAGTAGGGGCCCAAGGGGGCGAAGTACACCCTCAACGAGCTGCGGACGGAGACGGCGGGCTGCGGCCCGACGAGCTCCTGTTCACGATGCGCTTTCCTTCTAGAGGGGGACGTGATCGGCGCGCGACGGTAGGATCGCCGGGTACGATGCCGAGGCCGTTCCACCACCCCAGGCGTTCCTCCCGGCCCGCCGCGCGCCGGTCCGTACTTCGCCCTCGCCCACGGCTGCCTCGTCGTGGCCTTCGTGCTGCTCGCGGCATGGCCGCAGCAGCTGGGCGGGTTCTTCTACCACCCGCGCCTCATCGCGGTCGTCCATCTCGTGACGCTCGGATGGATCTCGAGCTCGATCCTCGGGGCCCTCTACCTCGTGTGTCCGCTGGCCTTCCGAACGCCGCTGCCCGAGTCGCGGGCCGACCTCCTCGCCTTCGTGGCCTGGGCCGTGGGCGTCGCGGGAGCCGCGTCCCACTTCTGGGTCGAGCGCTACGGCGGCCTGGCCTGGGCCGGAGGCCTCGCCCTCCTTGCGTACGCCTGGCCCGCCTGCCGCGTGCTGCGCGCCCTTCCGCGGGCCCCCGTGCCCCTCGAGGCCAGGCTTCCGTTCGGGCTGGCCCTCGCGAACTTCTTCCTGGCCGGCGGCCTGGGCGTGCTCCTCGGCATCAACAAGCACGCGCCGTTCCTGCCGTTCTCCCAGATGGGCGGGGTGCTGGGCCACCTCCACCTTGCCGCGGTCGGTTGGGCCACGATGATGGTGATGGGCGCGGGCTACCGTGTCTTGCCCATGGTGCTGCCCTCGGCCATGCCTCGGGGGCGCGCGGCGCTCTCGAGCGCCCTCTTGCTCCAGGGCGGAGTCCTGGGCCTGGCGGGCGCGCTGGCCCTGGGCGGCCCGCTCGTCCGACCCTTCGCCATCGTGACGCTGGTCGGCTTGGGGCTCTTCGTGTCCCGGCTCGCGTTCATGCTGCGACACCGGCGCCCGCCGCCGACGGCAAGGCTGCGCCCGGACTGGAGCGTGCTCCACCTCGGCCAGTCCTTCCTGTGTCTGCTCGCGGCCGCCGGCCTCGGGCTCTATCTCGCCTGGACGCCCGACGCCGAGGCGGCCCTGCGGGCGGCGATGGTCTACGGCGTCCTCGGCCTGGTCGGCTTCCTCTCGCAGATCATCGTCGGCGTCGAGGCCCGCATCCTGCCCCTGGCCGCGTGGCTCCAGGCCTTCGCGAGGGGAGGCTACGCGGAGCTGCCGCCCTCCCCGCACCGGGTGCTGCCCCACCGGACGCTCGGCATCGCGTTCCTGCTCTGGGCCCTCGGCGTGCCGGGTCTCGCGGCCGGCCTCGCCCTGGACATCGCGGCGCTGACCGCCGTCGCCGCCGCGGGGCTGGCCCTCGCCGTGCTCGCCTCGGCCCTGGCGACCGGGCGCGGGCTCCTCGCGCTGCGCCCGAATGCGAAGTCGCCCGGCGGCGGGTAAGATGCCCGCGTGAGCGGGAGCGCGATCGCCGACGCCCTTCGGGCCGCGTCCCTCTACCGCGGGCTCTCCGAAGAGGATCGCCAGCGTCTCGCCGAGGTCTCCCTCGTGAAGTCGTGGGAGAAGGGCGACGCGATCTTCAACGAGGGCGATCCCTCCGATTTCCTTCTGACGCTGCTCGCCGGACGCGTCAAGGTCGTGAAGCTGCTGCCCTCGGGCAAGGAAGTCATCCTCGAGATCTTCGGTCCCGGCGACCCCGTCGGGGCGGTGGTGGCCTACGAAGGGCGGCCCTACCCGGCCACGGCGATCGCGCTCGAGAAGACCACCTGCCTGCTGGTGAGACGCGCGCCGTTCTTCGCCCTGATCGAGAAGCATCCCTCGCTCGTGCGCGGCCTGCTCGTGGCGTTCACGCGGCGCATCGTCGAGCTGGCGCAGCGCATCCCCGAGGTTGCCGGCGGGCGCGTCGAGACCCGCTTCGCTCACCTCTTCCTGAAGCTCGCCGAGCGCCTGGGCCGTGCCCAGGGCGACGGCACGTTCATCCCGATGGCCCTGAGCCGCCAGGACCTCGCCGACCTCACCGGCACGACCATCGAGACCTGCATCCGCGTGATGAGCCGGTGGGGCAAGGAAGGCGTCGTCGAGACCGAGAAGGACGGCTTCCGGCTGGGGGATCGCGCCGCCCTCGAGAGGCTCGTCGACGGACGCTAGCGCACGTAACCGAGAGCGCGCAGGTTCTCCACGTCGTCCTCGCCCAGGGCCAGCGTCCGCGCGTCCACCTGGAAGCGCCGCGCGCCCGACTCGAAGGTTTCGTGAAGGGCCCGCAGCCTGGCGAGCCTCTCCGGGTCGTCCGCAGCCCGGTTCTGCTGCTCCTCGCGGTCGCGCGAGAGGTCGAACAGCAGGTCGCCCTCCGGCGTGCCCACCCACTTCCAGCCGTCGAGCAGCGTGGCCCGGAGGCCCTCCTGGTCCGGGGGCGACAGCGAGGCGAACAGCGGCCTTGGAGGCCACGGCACCTGGCGCCCCTCGACGAATGGGAGCAGGCTCCTCCCGGAGTCGCTCGACGACGGCGGCAGCCCGGCCGCCTGGCGCAGCGTCGGCAGGATGTCGACGAGGCTCACCGGAACGGCATGACGCCGGCCGACGGAGAGGCCGCCCGGCGGCCGCATCACGAGCGGGATGTCGAGAACCTCCGCGAACAGCGTGGCGGCGTGGCCGGCCCGCCCGCGCTCTCCCAGCTCCTCGCCGTGATCCGCCGTCAGCACCACGAAGGCGTCGCGATCCCAGCCGAACCGCCCGAACAACGCCCGCAGCCGTGCATCGAGGGAGTGGATGCCGCTGTCGTAGGCCGAAATGCGCCGGGCCCCCTCGTCCGCGAGGCTCTCGTCGAAGAAGGGCGCCCGGGCCCTGTAGGGAGCATGGACGTCCATGAAGTGCAGGTACAGGAAGTACGGCCGCCGGCTCTGCAGGACGGGCTTCAGCTCCTCGAGCCGCGCCACGATCCTCTCCGCCTCGATCGACTTGGGGTAGTGGTCGAAGCTGGCGAAGCCCTGGGTGAAGCCGAGGGCGGCGCCGACGTTCGGGTTCTGCGTCACGGCGAAGGTCGCGTAGCCGGCCGCCCCCAGTACTTCGGCCAGGGTCACGGCCTCGTCGGGAAGGGGCGTCACGTGGGCGCGCGGCCGACCGGGCTTGTCCTTCCTCAGCGACGGCGAGAAGCCGTGCACGACGCCGTGCTCGGCGGGGAACAGCGACGTCAGGAGCGAGGCGACGGCGGGCGGCGTGCTCGACGAGGTGGAGTGCGCGCGCTCGAAGACCACGCCCCGCGCGGCCAGCTCCGTCAGGAAGGGCGCTGTGTTCCTGGGATAGCCGTGAAACGGCAGGTGGTCGCGGCGCAGCGCGTCGACGACGATCAGCACCAGGTCGGGGCGCTCGAGGTCGGCCCGCGTGCACGCCGCGCTCGCGGCCAGGGCCGCGCCGAGCCACGCCGCGACCGCGCGCCGGCCCCGGCGCTTCACTTCAGCGACAGTCGGCTACGGCAGGAGTCGTCCTTGCTCGACGTCACGACGGCTTCGGCCGCCCACGTCTGGACGCCCTCGGGCCAGCTTCCGCCGAACTCGCCCAGGAGCGTCCGTTGCCGGGCCGGGGCCTCCTTGACTCCCTGCGTCGGGCGCGAGTCCTTGCCTCCGTTCAGGGCGACGCTCAGCGAGATGGTCTTCACCTTGATGGGCTTCGCGGTGTCGTTGACCATGTAGACCCTGATGGCGTAGCTGTCGCCGGGGCGAACGGCGGCCGGCGAATACTCGAACGCCAGCTTGCAGAGGAAGTCGCGGTCCGCGAGGACGTCCTCGCTGTCGAAGCCGGCGGGCGCCTTGCCGGACCGGCGCGCCGCCTGGACCTCGGTCCGGCCCGCGGCGAAGGGCCGCGGCGGGACGAGAGGCTTCGGCGCCTCGGTGACGGGCGGGGCCGTGACCGGAGGCAGCGCAACCGCGGGAGCCGTGGCGGGTGGCGCCGTGGGGCGGGACGCGACCGCCGGCGCGGGCGCCGCTGGCTTCGCGACGGCGGGCGGCGGAGTCGGGAGCGGCTTGGCCTCCGCGGCGCGGCGCGCCCGGTCGAAAGCGTCGCGAGCCTCGAGGAAGGCGCGGGTGGCGGCCGCGAACTCGCTGCGGTCCAGCAGGCCGTCGCCCTCCCGCGCCCGGGCGGCGGCCTGGCCATAGGTGTCGGAGCTGGCTGCCTTCGCCTGGTCGGCGAGCGCGCGGGAGTCCGCCGCGCTCCGCTTCGCCTCGAGGGCCTGGGCCTGGAAGAAGCTGTTGAGGCCCGCCGAGAGCTCGGCGGCCGCGGGGTGGGTCGGGTCGAGGGCCAGGAGGCGCGCCAGGGCTTCGGTGGCGGTCTTGGTGTCTCCGCCCGCCAGGCTGGTCCGGGCCTCGACGGCCGCCTGCTCGATCGCGGCGAGCTGCGCCTGGGCCTGCTCCAGGACTGCCTTCGCCTCGGCGTTGCCCGGCGCGAGCTTCAGGGCGCGCTCCGCCTGCGAGGCGGCGTCCTTGTAGTTCTTGTCCTCCAGATCGCGTCGCGCCAGCTCCACCTGCGTGCCCACGAGCGCCTCGGAGAGCGCGGCGACCTGGGCGTTGGCGACGCTCGCCCCGGGCGTGGGCTCGGGGGCCTGGGAGCGCGGCAGCAGGACGAGCGCCGCCAGGCCTCCCGCGAGGAGCACGATGGCGAGCGCTCCGAGGACGATGGGCGTCTTGGACGGCGATGGCGCCCTGGGCGTGGGCGGCGGTGGCGGCGGCGGCGCCGGCCGCCGTGTCTCGGTGAACATCTCGGCGCGCGGTCGCGGCCGACCGCTGACCGGCGGAGTCGAGGGCGGTCGGGAGGGGACCGGCGTGGGCGGGCCGCCGAGCGGCTTCTGCGTCGTCGGCGGGATGGTGACGGGCTTGGCCGGGCTCTTGAACGCCTCCTTCGGCTTGTCTCCCGCCGGCACGAGGGTCGACTCCGTCTCGAGGGTCGCCGACTGCGTGCGACCCCCGGTGATCGCCTGGCGCACGAGGCGCAGCGCGTCGCGGAGCTCCCCGCCGTTCGCGAAGCGCTGCCCGCGGTCCTTGTGCATGGCCCGCTCGACGAGCTGGACCAGGATCGGCGGCACGTCGGGCGCCCAGTCGCGCATCGGCCGCGGCTGCTGATGGACGACCTGGAAGAGCACCGCATGGGCCGAGTCCGCGTCGAAAGGCTTCTTGTTGCAGACCAGCTCGTAGAACACGGCGCCGGTCGAGAAGACGTCGGCGCGGGCGTCGGCCTTCTCTCCCTTCACCTGCTCGGGGGCCATGTAGTTGGGCGTTCCCATGACGACGCCGGTGCGCGTCATGTCCGTGTCGCGCCCCAGGCGGGCCAGGCCGAAGTCGAGGATCTTCACCTGGCCGTTGGGCTGTACGTGGATGTTCCCGGGCTTCAGGTCGCGGTGGATGATCTCGCGGCCGTGGGCGAAGGCCAGTCCGTCGGCCACCTGCTCCATGACGTCGAGCTTGTCCTCGATCGTCGTCAGGAGCTTCTGGGTGATGAGGTCCTTGAGGTCGGCGCCCTCGAGGAGCTCCATCGCCATGTAGATGATCCCCTGCTCTTCGCCGTAGTCGAAGACCGTGATGATGTTCGGGTGGTTCAGACGCGCGGCGGCCTGGGCCTCACGATGGAAGCGCTTGCGCAGGTCGCTGTCGGCCGAGAGGTTGGCCGAGATCGTCTTGATGGCCACCTCGCGGTTCAGCACCGGGTCGTGGGCGCGGTAGACCTCGCCCATCGCGCCCTTGCCGATCTTCCCGGTGATCTTGTACTTGCCGAGTTTTTCGAGGGCCATCCCGACCGGCGAATGGTAGCACGCCGAAGGTACAATGCCCGGAAGGGATGGCCGACCGCTTCACGCTCGGAATCGAGGAGGAGTTCCAGCTCGTCGATCCCGAGAGCCGCGCTCTCAAGAGCCACATCGAGGAGATGATGGCGGCCGGCGCCCACCTGGGCGACCAGCTCAAGCCGGAGCTGCACCAGAGCGTGGTCGAGGTGGGCACGCCCATCTGCGCCGACGTCCGCGAAGCCCGCGCCGCGGTGGTCGGCCTCCGGCGGAGCCTGATCGGGATGGCCGAGACGAGCGGCGCGCGGATCGTCGCCGCCGGAACCCACCCCTTCAGCCACTGGAAGGACCAGGAGATCACCGATCGCGTCCGCTACATGGACATCGTCAACGAGATGGAGGACCTGGCCCGGGCCAACCTGATCTTCGGCCTCCACGTCCACGTGGGCGTGGACGACGACGAGATGCGGATCCAGATCCTCAACGGCGTCCGGGCCTTCCTCCCCCACCTGCTCGCCCTCTCGGTCAACTCGCCGTTCTGGTGCGGGCGCAGGACCGGGGTGAAGTCCGTGCGCTCGACGATCTTCAAGCGCTTCCCGCGCACCCAGATCCCCGACTACTTCCACTCGTGGGGCGACTACGCGAAGTACGTGGAGCTCTTGGTCCGGACCAACTGCATCGACGACGGGAAGAAGATCTGGTGGGACATCCGACCCCACGCGTACTTCAAGACCCTCGAGTTCCGCGTGTGCGACATCCCGTGCCGGGCCGAGGAGACGGTCGCGCTAGCCGCCCTCTGCCAGGCTCTCGTGGCGAAGCTCCACCGCCTGTTCGAGTCGAACCTGGGCATCCGCATGTACCACAGGGCCATCCTCGAGGAGAACAAGTTCCGGGCGCTGAAGACAGGCCTGGACGGCATGATGATCGACTTCGGGCTGAGGCAGGAGGCGCCCACGCGTGCCCTGATCCTCGAGGTGCTCAACTTCGTGGACGACGTCGTCGACGACCTGGGCACGCGCGACGAGATGCGCTTCCTCCACGCCTGGGCCGCGTCGGGCGACACCGGCGCCGACCGCCAGGTGCGTGCCTTCCAGCGGGCCGGAAGCCTGCAGGCCGTCGTCGACCTGCTTGTGGACGAGACCCGCCAGGGCTTGTAGACTCCGCCGGGCATGCCGCTCGCCTGCCGACTGAAGCTCAGCCACGGAATCGGCTCCTGCGCCGACGTCTGCTCGGCCTCGCAAAGCTGCGCGTACCGCTACGTCCGCGCCGAGCGCCCCGAACACGTTCCGCCGCGCGATCCCAGAGCCGTGGACGTCGCGATCCTGGACATGAACCACGGCTGGCCGAACCTGGGCCACGACTCGCTGGTCCACGCCGTCATGGACGCCGCCTGCGACCTGGTCCCGTTCCTCGAGGGCGCGGGGATGCTGGTCCAGGTCGTCTCCCACGAGGTCCGCCGCGGCCATGTGATCCCCGACGCGCCCGGCGGCCGCTACTCGCTCTACGTCGGCACCGGCGGCCCCGGCGACCTCGACCCGCACCACAACGACGGCCGCCGCGACGGGAGCCAGGGCGTGGAAGAGGACCCGGCCTGGGAGCCGCGGGTCTTCGAGCTGTTCGACCGCATCCTCGCCGACGATTCGAGCGCGCTGCTCGCCGTCTGCCACAGCTTCGGCGTGATGTGCCGCTGGTCGGGGGTCGCCCGGCCGAACCTGCGCGGGCCGGCGAAGGGCAAGAGCACCGGCATCCTCGAGAACGTGCTCACCTCCGAGGCGGCGTCCCATCCCTGGTTCGGACGCTTCGCCGAGGAGCTGCCCGACGGGCGGCGGCTCCGCGTGGTCGAGAACCGCCTGTTCGACCTCCTGCCCGTCGGCCACGCGTTCCCCGCCGGAATCCTGCCCATCGGCTACGAGACACTCGGCGTCGGCGGGCCGCGCGGCGAGGCCGTCACCATGCTGGAGTTCGCCCGCGACCGCGGCGGGGTCATGCCGCGCGTGTTCGGCGCGAACCACCATCCCGAGATCGTCGACCGTGGCCGGCAGCTCATGGTCCTGCGCCAGAAGCGCGCCCGCGGCGAGGTGAGCGACGCCTGGTTCGACGAGCGCCTCGAGATCCTGACGCGCACCTACCCCGACGAGAACAGCGACCAGCGCCTCCACGTCACCTCGGACTACACCCTGCTCGGGCCGCTGCGCTTCTTCCTCTACCGCGCCGTGCGCGAGCGGGCGGAGTCCCTCGGCCTGGAGGGCGCGCCCCACGAGGACCGCGTGCTCGAGGGAGTGCGCGGGGCGGCCGTGGGGCCCGCGGGGGTGGCGAGGTAGCGTCCGCCCGGCATGATCCCCAAGCCCCCGTTCGCGGGCGACCTGACCCTCGAGCAGGAGATCGCCGAGTTCGAGGCGTTGAAGCCGCGGCTCCACGACCTGTGGGACGTGCTGCTCAACCGGGACGAGGAGCCGCACACGTCCGTGGTCGTGCCGTCCCTCACCCTCGACCAGAGCGAGCTCAGGAAGCTCGACGGCGCGAGCTTCTACGAGGAGCGGTTGCTCTTCCTGCTGATCCGCCTGCGCAACCCCAAGGCGCGCATGGTGTTCGTGACGTCGCAGCCCGTCCATCCCATGATCCTCGAGTACTACTTCCAGTTCCTGGCGGGGATCCCGGCCAGCCACGCCCGCTCGCGCCTCACGCTCCTCTGCGCCCACGACGCCTCGCCTCGCTCGCTGACCGAGAAGATCCTGGAGCGCCCGCGCCTCGTCGAGCGGATCCGTGCGGGGATCCAGGACAAGGAGCGCGCCTACCTCACGGTCTTCAACTCGACTCCCCTCGAGCGCAAGCTGGCCGTGCTGCTCGGCATCCCCCTCAACGGCGTCGACCCCAACTTGATCCACCTCGGCACGAAGTCCGGCAGCCGCAAGGTGTTCCGGGAGGCCGGCATCGCGGTTCCCCTCGGCGCCGAGGACCTGCGCACGGAGCACGAGGTCGAGACGGCGCTCCTCGACATCGCAGAGATGAGGCCGGGCCTGAAGCGCGCCGTGCTCAAGCTCAACGACAGCTTCTCGGGCGAGGGCAACGCGATCTTCCGCTTCCCCGAAGCGCCGACCCGCGCCGCCGTGAAGGGCGCTCTCCAGCTCCTGGAGTTCTCCGTGCCCAGCGAGACGCCGGAGGTCTACTTCGACAAGTTCGCGCGCATGGGCGGCGTGGTGGAGGAGTTCGTCGAAGGCCCTGAGAAGGCCTCGCCCTCGGCCCAGCTCCGCGTGAGCCCGGGAGGCGAGGTCGTCATCCTCTCGACGCACGACCAGATCCTGGGCGGGCCCTCGGGCCAGGTCTTCCTGGGCTGCCGCTTCCCGGCGGACGACTCCTACCGGATGGCCATCCAGGAGGCCGGCATGTGCATCGGCCGGGTGATGGCGGCCCACGGCGTGGTCAGCCGGTTCGGCGTGGACTTCCTGGTGGTCCGGGAGAGCGCGGACCAGCCGTGGCGCATCTTCGCCCTCGAGATCAACCTGCGGATGGGCGGCACGACGCACCCCTACCTCGCCCTCCAGTTCCTGACGGGTGGGCAGCTCGATACGGCCACGGGCCAGTTCCTGTCTCCCACCGGCCACGCCAAGTGCTATCGCGCCACCGACAACCTGCGCTCCGAGGCGTACCGGGGGTTGCTCCCAGAGGACCTGATCGAGATCCTCACCATCAACAAGCTGCACTACAGCCACGGCACCGAGTCCGGAGTGCTCTTCCACCTGATCGGCGCCGTGTCCGAGTTCGGCAAGCTCGGCCTCACCGCCATCGCGAACTCGCAGGAGGAGGCCGACGAGCTCTACGATCGGACGCTCGCCGTCCTGGACCGCGAGACGGCCTTCGGCCGCCATCGCCGATGATCGATCGCGCGCGGCTCGGGGAACGCCTCGCCGCCGAGGAGCGGCGCTTCCGCGACGCCCATCCCCGCGCGCTGGCCCTCTACGAGCGAGCGAAGCGATCGCTCCTGGCCGGCGTCCCCATGAGCTGGATGGTGCGCTGGGCCGGCGGCTTCCCGATCTTCGTGGCCGAGGGTCAGGGCGCCCACTTCACCGACGTGGATGGCCATCGCTATCTCGACCTCTGCCTCGGCGACACCGGCGCCATGACGGGCCACGCGCCCGCCGCCTCGCTCGACGCGATCGAACGGCAGGCGCGCCGCGGCATCACCTTCATGCTCCCCACCGAGGACGCCGTGGTCGTGGGCGAGGAGCTGCAGCGCCGCTTCGGCCTCGCCTACTGGCAGTTCTGCCTCACGGCCACCGACGCG
This sequence comes from Vicinamibacteria bacterium, assembly GCA_035691285.1. Taxonomy (GTDB): domain Bacteria; phylum Acidobacteriota; class Vicinamibacteria; order Fen-336; family Fen-336; genus DATFEN01. The sequence goes on from DASSJI010000291.1 coordinate 35,691, forward strand.
AACCGCTTCGCGCTGCGCCTCGCGCGCCAGATCACGGGCCGCCCCCTCGTGCTCGTGATGAACGGCTGCTACCACGGGACGGTGGACGAGACCCTGGTCGTCCTCGAGGACGGCGTCGCGCGCGGCCGACCAGGCAACGCGGGGCCGCAGGTCGACCCGATGCGGACGACGCGCGTGATCGAGTTCAACGACCTTCCGGCCCTGGAGCGCGCCCTCGCGCCCCGGGACGTGGCCTGCGTGCTCGCCGAGCCGGCCATGACCAACATCGGGATCATCCACCCCGACCCCGGCTACCACGACGCGCTGCGCGAGATCACGCGGCGAACGGGCACGCTCCTGATCATCGACGAGACCCACACGCTCTGCTGCGGCCCCGGCGGCTTCACGGCGGCCCACGGGCTCGAGCCCGACATGCTCACCATGGGCAAGCCCCTGGCGGGCGGCGTTCCGGCGGCGGCCTACGGCATGAGCGCCGCGGTCGCCGAGCAGGTGCTCTCCCGCACCTCGATCCTGGAGTCGGACACGAACGGGATCGGAGGCACGCTGGCGGCGAACGCGCTCTCCCTGGCCGCGATGCGCGCGACGCTGGAGCGCGTGCTGACCGCCGAGGCGTTCGCCCGTACGATCCCGCTGGCGGAGCGGTGGACCGCGGGGGTCGCGGCCGGCATCGAGCGCCACGGGCTCCCCTGGAACGTGACGCGCCTCGGCTGCCGCGCGGAGTACTGGTTCCGCGAGCAGCCGGCGCGCAACGGCAGCGAGGCGGCGGCGGCGATCGACTCTGACCTCGACCGCTACATGCACCTCGCGGCGCTGAACCGCGGCATCCTGCTCACGCCGTTCCACATGATGGCCCTGGTCGCGCCCGACACGACGGAGGCCGACATCGACCGGCACACGCTCGTGTTCGAGGAGTGCGTGACGCAGCTCCTCGGCTGAAGGTCGGCCCGTGATCCTGCCGGCGCCGCCTGGCGGGCCGCCGGATCGTTGCCGGCCGACCGGCGATCTACTATAGGATGAGCCTGGGGGAATTCCTGAGGAGACGGCCATAGGCGCTCGACCTGTCGTCCAGACCGTCCGCGGCCAGGCCACGTCCGACGGGGCCGGGGTGCGGCTCACGCGCATGATCGGGACCCGGACCCTCGACCACGTCGACCCGTTCCTGCTGCTCGACGAGTTCCGCTCGGACGACGCCTCCGACTACCTGGCGGGCTTCCCGGACCACCCGCACCGGGGCTTCGAGACCGTGACCTACATGCTCGCCGGCGAGATGGAGCACCGCGACCACAGCGGCAACCAGGGGCGCCTGACCGCTGGCAGCGTCCAGTGGATGACCGCGGGCCGCGGCATCATCCACTCCGAGATGCCGAAGCAGCGGGACGGCCTCATGTGGGGCTTCCAGCTCTGGGTGAACCTGCCGGCCAAGGACAAGATGTGCGCGCCGCGCTACCAGGACATCCCGCCGGAGCGCGTGCCCGAGGTGTCGTGGCAGGGCGCGCGCGTGCGCGTGATCGCGGGCCGGCTGGGCGAGACCGAGGGGCCGGTCCGCGACATCGTGACGCGGCCTCTGTACCTCGACGTGGCCCTCGAGGGCGGTGGCCGCATCGACGTCCCGTTGGCCGGCGACCAAAGCGGCTTCGCATACGTGTTCGAAGGGGCCGTGACGCTGCCCGGCGTCGGGGGCGACGCAACGCTCGCCCGCGGCGAGTTGGGCCTGCTCGGCGAAGGCGAGAGCGTCTACGCCACCGGGGGCCCGGGCGGCGGGCGCTTCCTCCTGGTCGCGGCCCGGCCGCTGCGCGAGCCGATCGCCCGCATGGGCCCGTTCGTGATGAACACCCGGTCCGAGCTGATGCAAGCCGTGTCGGACCTCCAGTCCGGCTCGTTCCTCTGAGCCGCGTCCGCGAGTCGCCCGCGGCTCCGGGCTCAGCGGACGGACACGACGAGCAGGCGCACCTGCGCCGAGCCGCGGTTCTCCCAGCGACGCAGCTCCCGGGCCCGGATCGTGACCGCGTCGCCGGGACCGAGGGCGTGCTCTTCGGGACCCAGGGTCAGAGTCGGCTTTCCTGCGAGCACGTAGGCGAACTCCTCGGTGTCGTGGGGCGCCGGATGCTTGGCGGTGCGGCCGCCGGCCTCCAGCGTGATCACGACGGGCTGTTGCCGGGTCCCGCTCATCGGGCCGAGCGCTTCGATGCGGCCCTGTGACCAGGCGGACGTGAGCCTCAGGCGGTCGGCGGCGCGCACGATGAGATGCGGCTCGCCCTGGGCGGCGGCGGCGAAGAACTCGCCGAGGCTCACGCCCAGGGCGGCGGAGATCTTCTCCATCGACGCGATGGAGGGCGAGACCACCCCGTTCTCCACCTGGGAGATGAAGCTCGGCGAAAAGTCGGTGCGCCGTGCGAGCGTCCGCAGGGACATGCCCTGCTCGGTGCGGAGCCGACGCACCCAGGCGGCGACGGCGTCCTGTTTCAGAACGGGGCTCATCTCGGCGACCGAGGCACACTAACGTCCCCTGCCCGGAGCGTCAAGAACCGTCAGTCGCGCGCGCCCTGGAGCAGTCGACGCGCTTCGGCCGCGGCCGGCGCGGGGAGAGCACCCGAACGCAAGGCGCGGGCGAGGGCGTCCTGCGCCGCGAGCCGCTCGCCTCGCTCCAGGGCCAGCTTGCCCTCCAGGAAATCCAGCAACGGGCTCTCCAGCTTCTCTCGGCGTGCGGCGTCGAAGGCGGCGCGGGCCGGCGCGACCTGCCCCGTCTGGAGCAGGAGGTCCACGAGGTTGACGGCGGCGTCGTGGAAGCGGGGCATGAGCTCGAGGGCGCGTCGGAAGGACTCCTCGGCGCAGGCGGCGTCGCCGGCTCCGATGCAGGCGAGGCCCAGGTTGAAGGACGCCTCGGCGCTGAAGGGCGCGGTCGCCTCGGCCCGCCGCAGGGGCTCCAAGGCGAGCCCGGGACGACCGGCGCGAAGCTGGGCCGCGCCGAGGAGGATCAGCGCCGACACATTCCGCGGCGAGGACGCGAGCGCCGCCTCGAGCTTCCGGATCGCGGCGTCGAAGGCGCCCTCTCCGATCAGGCGGCGGGCGTCGTTCACCAGGGCGAGGCTGCCGATCGCCCGCTTCGGGTCCGGAAGCGAGCGGCCCTGGCGCGCGTCACCGGCCCGCGACCCGGCCACGTAGCCGAGGGCGCTCAGGCGCGCCATCCGCTCCGCGTCCGCGACCTTCGACGCCGCTGCAATCGGAAGCGCACGCCGGTCCTCCTTGACGGTCTCGCGCCAGGACGCCGCGAGACGCCGGGCCTCGGCGCGCCTTTCCTGCGCCAGGTTGCGCGCCTCAGCCGGATCGGCGGTCAGGTCGTACAGCTCTTCCTCCGGCGCGCCGATCCACTTCACGGCGCCATCCGTGACGCCGTGGAGCGGAGCCCAGCCGTAGGAGTTGAAGCCGAACTCCGATTCGATGGGGAACATGCGCGGCGGCGCCTCGCCGCCGCTGAACGTCGCGACGAGCGACCGCCCATCGAGCGAGGCGGGCGGCGCGACGCCGGCGAGGTGGAGGAGCGTCGGCAGGACGTCGGCGATCGAGACCGGGTCGGCCACCCGACGCCCGACCGGCCAGCGGCCCGGAGCCGCCAGGAGCAGCGGCACCCGCAGGGTGGCCTGGTAGACGAACGGGCCGTGGGTCGCCTCGCCGTGCTCGCCCAGTCCTTCGCCGTGGTCAGACGACACGGCCACCGCGAGCTCCGGCACCCGCGCTCGAAGCGCTCGCAGAAGGCGGCCCAGCTCCGCGTCGACATAGGCGATCTCCCCGTCGTAGGGACGATCGCGGAAGCGATCCGCCCAGGGGGCGGGCGGCCTGTAGGCCATGTGGGGGTCGTAGTAGTGCACGAAGAGGAGGAACGGGCCGCGGAGGCTGGCCGCAACCCGCAGCGCTGCGTCCGTGACGGCCGCCGCGGGTCGCTCGGCGATCACGAGGCCGCGCGCTCCGACCGCGTCGTCGTAGAGGCGGAAGCCCCGATCGAGGCCGTACTGCCGGTCCAGCACGTCGGCTGCCACCACCGCCGCGGTGTCGTAGCCTGCGCCTTGCAGCAGGGCGGCCATTGTCGGGGGGTCCGGCGGCAGCCGATACAGCCCGTTGTCGCGGACACCGTGCCGGTGAGGGAACCAGCTCGTGAAGAGCGTCGCGTGGGCGGCCAGCGTGATCGGCACGGGCGTCAGCGCCCGCTCGAACAGCACTCCCTGGGCCGCCAAAGCGTCGAGACTTGGCGTCTCGACGCCCTTGGCCCCGTAACAGCCGATGTGGTCTGCGCGAAGCGTGTCGATGCTCACGAGCAGGATTGAAGGGCGGGCCGGCGGGGGCGCCACCGCACGCTCCCGGCCGCACGAAACCGCTGCCAGGGAGACGACAACGGCCAAGCTGCCCCGAATCAATTCCTTGAACAAGCCTCAGCGCACCCGGAACCGGATCCTCGCACAGCGCGTGCTGGCTCGCGCGTGCTCAGCTCTCGGGGCCTCGGTCCTCCAGCAGGCGGCGGGCCTCTGCGATGGCGTCCTCGAGTGTGCGAACGGCGCCGTCGAGCTGGCGCTCGTAGACGGCGCGAACGATGCGGCCCACCTCGGGTCCGGGCCGCACGCCGAGGGCCACAACGTCCCGCCCGCGCAGCAGCGGCGCGGGCGGGCGCCGGGTCACCTCCAGCTCGTGGGCCTTCTGCCGAAACCACTCCATGGCCACGGGCTCGAAGGCGCCCGGCTCGCGGCCGAGGCAGTCGGCTCTCGCCACGCGGTAGAGCAGCTCGGGCTCGCACTTGCGCGCCAGGCGGCGGATGGCGCCGTCCGACACGCGCCCTCTGTCCTTGTAGAGCTGGCCCGGCTTGAGGTGATGGGCCACGAGCGCCGCGACCTGGCCGCGCAGGTCGTAGCCCAGCAGGGTCCGCACGCCCCAGCGGTCCAGGAGCGAGAGCGCCGGCGCGACGCCCGCGTCCTCGTGGCCCGGCGAGCGGAGGCGTCCGTCCTCGTCCCGACGCGTCGTGGCCGGCTTGCCCAGATCGTGGCACAGCGCGCCAAGGACGACCGCGAGGGCGCGCGGCCGGTCGAGGTCGCCGACCAGGCGCGCGGCCTGGTCGACGACCTGCAGCGTGTGGATCCAGCAATCGCCCTCGGGGTGCCATTCGGGATCCTGGGGCGTGTCCGCGAGGGGCAGAAGCTCGGGCGCCACCACGGCCAGCATCCTCCACTCGCGCAGGAGCTCCAGGCCACGGGAGGGCCCCGTCGCCTTCAGCAGCAGCTTCTCGATCTCGGCGAAGACCCGCTCGGCCGGCAGCTCTCCGAGCGGCATGGCGGCGCACGCCCGCGCGGTGTCCGGCTCCACTTCGAGTCCGAACCGCGCGGCCAGCTGCACGGCGCGCAGGGCCCGGAGCGGGTCCTCGCCGAAGGTGGCGAGGTCCACGGCACGTAGCACGCGGTTCTCGAGGTCGCGGCGGCCGCCCCACGGGTCCTCGAGCGCACCCGAGAACGGGTCGACGAGCATCGCGTTGATCGTGAAGTCACGGCGCCGCGCGGCCTCGGCGAGGGACAGTTCGGGCTCCCCGTGGACCGCGAAGCCGCGATGCCCGGGGCCGACCTTCGAGTCGCGACGCGGCAGAGCCACGTCGATCGAGCCAGGGACGCCTTCGAGGCCCGAGACCTTCAGCACGGTGAACGCCTGGCCCACCTCGTCGAGACGGCCGTGACCCGCCAGCGCCTCGCGCAGGGCCGGCGCGGCGAGGCCGTAGACCTCGAGGTCGAAGTCGTGCACCCGCAGGCCGAGGAGGGCGTCCCTGACCGCGCCGCCGACGAGGTAGGGCCGGCCGCCGGCGGCGCGCAGCGCTTCGACGAGACCACGCAGGCTCGCGGGCAGGGGCGTGGGTCCGCCCTGCGGCCCGTCACGCACGGCTAGCGCGGCGGGTTGAGCAGCTCGGCGAGCTGCCGCTCTTCGAGCGGGGAGAGGTCCTGGAAGCGCAGACCGTGCGAGAACCCCCGGGGGGCGGGCGAGCGCCAGCGCACTTGTCCTCCCAGGCTCAGGGGGGCTTCGCCGCCCGGGATGTGGAAAGCGACCCGGACGCCGTCCCCGACCTCGAGCGGTACGCCCAGGTCCACCTGCGCCCCACCCGGGCCGAGGTTGACGAGCTCGCCGAGCGCGATCGGAGCCCGCTCGCGGGACAGCACCCTCACCTCGACCATCAGGGTCCGTCGCGGGGTCGCGCGACGGTCGCCCGGAAAGGAGGCGGCCTTCGTGCCGGGCAGCAGCAGGCGCTGGCAGGTGGCGACGAGCTCGTGGAAGCGAAAGGGCTTGCAGACGAAGGCCGTGCCGCCCTCACGGATGCCCCGCGCGAACGTCGCGTAGTCGGTGCGGGCCGTGACGATGACGACGGGCGGCGCCTCCCTCCTGGTGCGAAGGAACTGCAGCACGCCCCAGCCGTCCACGACGGGCATCATCAGGTCGAGGACGATGAGGTCGGGCAGGGAGACGTCCAGCTTCTCTATGGCCTCCTTGCCGTCGGAGGCGCGGTCGACGGCGTAGCCCGCGTCGCGCAGGATCCGGCTGACGAGGACCTGTACGTCCTCCTCGTCGTCCACGACCAGGATCCGCTTGTGCTCCGCAGCCTCGTTCATGGGCGGCGCAACGCTATCACGGGGCCGGCTCGCCCGTCGCGGGCGCCAGGGTCACCTTCATCTCGACCCGGGTCTTCGCGCGATCGCCTTCGACGGCGGTCTCGCCGATGCGGTCGGCGACGTCCAGGCCGGAGACCACCTCCCCGAAGATCGTGAACTGGCCGGTCAGGCTCGGCTGGTCGGCGAGCACGACGAAGAACTGCTGGCCGGCGCTGTTCGGATCCCTGGGGCGCCGGACCGCGGCCACGGCGCCGCGGACCATCGGCCGGTCGGTGAACTCCGCCTTGAGCAGGCCCAGGCCGCCCGTGCCGTACAGGCTGACCTTGCCCGGGTCCTTCGAGAGCGGGTCGCCCCCCTGGATGATGCCCCGGAGGATGATCCGGTGGAAGGTCGTGCCGTCGAAGCCCCCGGCCTTCGCGACCTTGAGGAAGTGCGCGACGTGCTTCGGAGCGAGGTCCGGGAGCAGGCGGATCACGAAAGCTCCCTCGCTCGTGGTGACGACCGCCTGGGGCAACGGAGCCGCGCCCTCGGCGGCTGCCAGGAGCAGCAGCGCCAGCGTGCTACTCATCCCACTCCCCCTCTTCCATGAGCCGCTCGCGGAGCGACAACCGCCGCGAAACCTCGGCCCGGTCCCCCAGGCCGGTGGTGCCGACGGCCTCGACGACGCACGAGGCGGCGCACGCGCCGAAGGCCGCCGCTTCCAGGGGGTCGTGGGTTTCATGGTAGCGCACCAGGAATGCCGCGGCGAGCACGTCGCCCGCACCCGTGGGGTCGACCTCCTGGCGCGGCAGGCCGGGAACGTCCCGGGCGCCCTCCCGGGTGAAGAGCGTCAGTCCCCGCCAGCCGCGCGTCAGCGCCACGAGAGGCACGTGGTCGAGAAAGCGGCGCGCCGCGCGCTCCGCATCCGGGATGTCCTTCTCGGAGAAGAAGAGCGCATGCACGCCCTCGAGGTCGCGGCCCGGGGCCGACCATTCGCGGAACGTCACGGCGCCGTCGCTCTCGAAGCGGCGCAGCCAGCCCTGGGCGGTGGCCCCGACCACGGCGCCCCGCAGCGCGTTCGCGAAGCCGGGGCCGACCTCCCCGGCCACGGGTCCGAGCAGGAGCACGTCGGGAGCGCGCCATGCGTCGGGCAGCGGCGTAAGCGCGATCTCGCCGGCGCGGCTCACGAGGGTCTGGGTCCGAGTGCCGTCCTCGGCGTAGTCGTTCGCGAAGCGCGTGGTCGAGGCGCTCGGATCCACGAAGACTGGGACGCCCGGCAGATCGCGCCGCGGCTCGAAGTCGGGTCCCGCGCTGGTGAGGACCGCGGAGGCGCAGCCGAGCTTCGCGGCGGCCAGCGAGGCGTACGCGGCGGTCCCGCCCAGCACGTGGCCCTCGCCACGCCGGTCCCAGGTGACGTGGCCGACGGCCAGGAAGGTGGTTATCCCCTCGCTCCCACGCGGGCGTCGAACATGAGCTTGAGCTGCCAGTCGTCGGGCTGGGCGACCGCCACCGGGTAGCGGCCGGAGAAGCACGCGGTGCAGTGACGACCGCCCTCGGCGTCGTTCACGGCCCGCAACAGCCCCTCGTGGGAGAGGTAGCCGAGGCTCGTCGCCTCGACGTACTGGCGGATCTCCTCGAGGGAGTGGTTCGACGCGATCAGCTCGCTCTTGAGCGGCGTGTCGATGCCGTAGTAGCAGGGGCCCGTCGTGGGCGGGCTCGAGATGCGGAGGTGGACCTCCCGCGCCCCCGCGGTCCTCACCATGCGCACGATCTTCCGAGACGTGGTCCCGCGCACGATGGAGTCGTCGACGAGCACCACCCGCTTGCCCTCGAGCACGTGGCGCACCGGGTTCAGCTTGATCTTGACGCCGAAGCTCCGGACCTTCTGCTTGGGCTCGATGAAGGTGCGGCCGACGTAGTGGTTGCGGATGAGCCCCCATTCGAAGGGCAGGCCGCTCTCCTGGGCGTAGCCCAGGGCCGCGCCCATGCCGCTGTCCGGCACCGGCACGACGACGTCCGCGGGGGCCGGCTGCTCCCGAGCGAGCTGCCGGCCCAGCAGCAGACGCGACGCGAGCACGTTGCGCCCGAACACCTGGCTGTCCGGCCGGGCGAAGTAGACGTGCTCGAACACGCACTGGCGCACCGGCTCGGGCGGGAAGGGCCGGAAGCTGCGCAGCCCGTTGCGGTCGACGACGACGAGCTCCCCGGGCTCGACTTCGCGCACGTAGTCGGCGTCGATCAGGTCGAGGGCGCAGGTCTCGGAGCACACGATCCAGGCGCCCTCGAGACGGCCGAGCACCAGCGGACGGAAGCCCCACGGGTCGCGGGCGGCGACCATCGTCTCGGGCGTGAGGAACAGCAGCGAGAACGCCCCCATGACCTTGGTCAGGCTGGCGGCGATGGCATCCTCCAGGCGGTCCCGGTGGCTGCGCGCGTAGAGGTGCAGGATCACCTCGGTGTCGGAGGTGGACTGGAAGATCGAACCCGCCGCCTCCAGCTCCTGGCGCAGCACGGCGGCGTTGACGAGGTTGCCGTTGTGGCCCAGGGCGATGGGACCGCGGTGGCAGTCGATCAGGATCGGCTGGGCGTTCTCCGCGACGGTGTCGCCCGAGGTGGAATACCGCACGTGGCCGATGGCCCGGTCTCCCGGCAGGCGCTCGAGCCGCCCGTCCACGAAGATGTCGTTGACGAGCCCCATGCCCTTCTCGATGCGAAGGTGGTTGCCGTCGCTCGCCACGATCCCCGCCGACTCCTGCCCGCGGTGCTGCAGGGCGTAGAGGCCGAGATAGGCGAGGTGCGACGCCTCGGGGTGGCCGAAGATGCCGAACAGCCCGCAACGGTCGTGGAAGCGGTCGTCGTCGACGGGCGTGCGCGTCGCCATGGGCCTGGGGTGGACTTCATTGTAGCGCACGGCTGCGCGGCGGCCTGCGCAGCCTCTCGAGCCGGCGCGGCATTCGCTACGGCTGGTCCGTGTCCTTCTCCTTGCCGGTTCGAGGATCTGGCAGAAGCAGCTTCCTGGGCTCCAGGACCACCTGGCTCATCCTGAGACGTTCCACGGCACCGGACAGCGAATCGACGACGAGACGGCCTTCGCCATCGAACTCGACCCTGGCGTGGGAGATCACGACGCCCAGGCCCGGACCGCTCGGACCCAGGACCAACTCCACCGCCCCGAGCTCGCCTTCCGCGGGATTTGGCCGCTCGACGATCGTGATCGGCCGGTCGGTGACCAGGCGCACGATGCGCCCCGCCGGTGCATCGAGGCCGGAGGCGAGGAGGATGCGCCAGGAGGTTTCGGGGGTGCAGGATGTGGACAGCCGGCCAGCCCTTGCCCGGCGCAGGTCGACGAGCAGGGCCGGCTCTCCTTCGTCCTTCAGGATCGACGCGAACCGCCGACCCTCCTTGCCACTCATCCACTTGTCGACGCTCATGGTCGCGCGACAGGAGACGGTAGTGCCACTTCGGGTGACGATGACGCTGCCGCTGTAGCTCTGCTCTGCGCGCGCGGAGGCCGCGCTCAGGACGAGCGCCAGGATGGCTCCCCGCGCGATGCCCGAGGTTCGTGACACAGAGCGCTCCTCCCGCGTGGCAACTCTACTTGACCAACGGAGGGGGCGGGATCGCTCCCGCCCCCTCGAACGCCGCCGGCCGCGTCGCGGCCGGTACGAACGCGCTACGTCCTTACCACTCGAAGCGCGCGCCGAGGCGGATCTGCCGCGGCAGGTGGAACGAGTTGGTGCTGGCGGCGCCGCCGAAGGTCGGGTGGCCGAAGTTCGGGTTGATCGCGCCGGGTGTCGTCTCGGTGTAGACGTCGTACCAGTTGGCGTCCTGGTTGTCGAAGAGGTTGAACGCGTCGGCGATCAGGACCAGGCGCTGGCTGTCGTTGACCTTGAACGTGTAGTCGGCGTGCAGGTCGAAGATCACCTCGGCCTTGGTGTTCTCCAGGAA
>DASSJI010000292.1:0-13609 GCA_035691285.1 Vicinamibacteria bacterium
CGTGCCTCGACGCGAGGCGCACGATCGCGTCGCGCTCGGCCGGCGTCAGGATTGCGCCCGTCGGGTTGTTGGGGTTGCAGACGCAGATCATCCGCGTGCGCGGCGAGAACGCCCGCTCGAGCTCGTCGAGGTCGAGGCCCCAGCGCAGCTCCTCGCGCAGGTGAACGGCCTTGACCTGGGCGCCGAACCCGCGCAGCACGCCCCAGAGCTGCCCGTAGTTCGGCAGCACCAGGATCACCTCGTCGCCGGGCTCGACGACGCGCCAGACCGAGACGAAGTTGGCCTCCGCCGAGCCGTTGGTTGCGGTCACGTTCGAGGTCTCGGCGCCGGGATAGAGCGCCGCGATCCTGCTCCGCAGCTCATCGGTGCCGTTCGACTGGACGTAGACGAGTCGCTCGCGCAGCAGGGCCTCGCGCTCGTCGGGAGCGAGCAGCTCCTCCGCCGCCATCGGGTGCACGCCGCTCTCGGACAGGTTGTGGGCCACGCGGTTCTCCCATTCCGACTGGAGCCGCTCCATGGCGAAATACTCGAGTTGCATAGGCGTCGATTCTAATCGTGATAGGGTCTGCGCCGATGAGAAGAGCCCTGAAGCTCCTCGGCATCGCCGTGCTCGTGCTCGTCCTGGTCGCGGGTGGAGCGGCAGGCTACATCGCGGCCACCGGCATCCCGCGCTACGTTCCGGAGAAGATCGACCTGAAGGTCGAGGTCACGCCCGAGCGCGTGGCCCGCGGCCGGCGCAGCGCGCAGATGCTCTGCGTGGCCTGCCACCTGAACCACCACACCGGCAAGCTGTCGGGCCGGCGCATGGAGGATCTGCCGCCCCAGTTCGGCGTCGCGGTCTCCGCGAACATCACGCAGGACGTCGAGACCGGGATCGGCGGCTGGACCGACGGCGAGATCGCCTACCTCCTGCGCACGGGCGTCACCCGGGACGGCCGCTACACGCCGCCGTGGATGGTCAAGCTGCCGAACCTCGCCGACGAGGACGTGAAGGACATCATCGCCTTCCTCCGCTCGGAAGATCCGCTGGTGCAGCCGGTCAAGGGGAAGCCGGCGCCGAGCCAGCCCAGCTTCTTCACCAAGTTCCTGTCGCGGGTGGCGTTCAAGCCGCTGCCCTGGCCAGCGCGGCCGATCGCGCGCCCCGACCCGAGCGACCCGGTCGCGGTCGGACGCTACCTGGTGAACGCCCACGCGCAGTGCTTCTCGTGCCACTCGAAGGACTTCGCCAAGAACGACGACCTCCATCCCGAGCGCTCGGAAGGGTACCTGGGCGGCGGCAACCCGATGCCCGACATGCTGGGACGCACCATCGTGACGAGCAACCTCACCTTCGACGCGGAAACCGGCCTCGGCAAGTGGAGCGAGGACGACTTCGTCCGCGCGCTCCGCTTCGGCGTGCGTCCAGACCGCTCGGTGCTGGTGTACCCGATGGTGCCCTACCCCGAGCTGACGGACGGCGAGGCGCGGGCGATCTTCGCCTACCTGCGCAGCGCGCCCCACATCGCGAACGCGGTGGCCCGCCCGGCGGCGCAGCAGCCGACCGGCGGGGATGCGGGCCGCGCGGCGTACTACCGGTACTCGTGCAATGCCTGCCACGGGGACACCGGCCTCGGCGCCTTCGACCTGCGCGCCGGCGCCCGGAACCACCCGGCCGACGAGGACCTGATCGCGTACATCCGCCACCCGGAGCAGTTCAAGCCCGGCGTGAAGATGCCCACCTGGGACGGCGTCATCGCCGAGGAGGACTACGCCCCCCTCGCGGCCTACGTGCGGAAGCTCGGCGTCGAGCCGTTCCGGAACTGAGCCCCGCCAGGGCGGGCCATCGCCGCAACCTCGGCGAAGACGCGCTCGCGCAGGGCGGCCGGCTCGACCACCTCCACCCCCGCGCCCAGGCCGAGCGTCACGAAGAGCGCCTGCTCCTCGTCGTCGAACAGGACGCGGCGCAGGATCCGGCCGGCGGCGTCGGGCTCGTCCGCGCCCGCCGGCTCGCTCGACCTCCACGACCCGAGCGTCTTCGCCGCGGAGGGATCGAGCCGGAGCGTCGCGGCGTATCGATTCCGGGTCCGGCGCAGCTCCTCGGTGGACGCCTGCCAGTAGCCGGCCAGGTCGAAGCCCGCGGGGCGCTCGCAGCGCGCATCCAGCACCTTCGCGTCCTCGATCCGGGAGACGCGGTAGGTGCGGAGCCCGTCGGGCGTGCGCGCGACGAGGTACCACGTGGCTCCCTTGGCGACGAGGCCCAGCGGGTCCACCGTCCTCTCGACCCGCTCCCGGCCCGGCGCGGCATAGCGGATCGAGAGCTTGCGGTCGTGGGAGACGGCCTCCTGGACGATCGGCAGCGCCTTCAGGTTCTCGGCGCCGCCCCACCAGCCGGTGGCGTCGACGTGGAGGCGCTGGCGCAGGGACGCGGCCTCGAGCCGCAGCGGCGTCGGCAGCGACGCCATCAGCTTCGCAAGGGCCCGCTCGGCGGCGCGCGCGAGCCGCCCGTCACCCAGGGCGCGGGGCTGCGCCATGAGCAGCGCGCGGAGCTCGGCGGCGTCGAGGCCCGGCACCCGGGTGCGCCAGCCCTCGTCGAGCTGCCAGCCGCCCTGCGCCCCGCGCAGGGCGAAGACAGGAACGCCGGCGGCCCCCAGCGCCTCCATGTCGCGATGCACCGTGCGCAGCGAGACCTCGAGGCGCTTCGCCAACTGCCGTCCGGTCATCCGGCCGTGGGCCTGGAGCAGGAGCAGCGCGGAGAGCAGTCGATCGGCTTTCACGGAGTTCGAAGCGTGCCGCTTCAATTATGTCAGTTGCTGACATATATGGGCACGTAGCGTCCTCCCGAGCGGCGTTCTCCGCGACCGGAGGATTCATGACCCTGGCGGACTTCTTTGCCGCGCAAGTCGAACGCGAAGCCCGCATCTCGCGCCGCGTGCTCGAGCGCGTCCCCGAGGGGCGCCCCGACTGGAAGCCCCACCACAAGTCCATGGCGCTGGGCTATCTCGCCACGCTCGTGGCCACCATGCCGTCCTGGATCGCGATGGCGATCGAGCAGGACGAGCTGGACCTGAACCCGCCCGGCGGCGCGAAGCAGGCGCCGCCGTGGAAGACGACCGCGGACCTGACGCGGCAGCTCGAAGCTGCCTCCGCGCAGGCGCGCGGCGCGCTCTCCAGGACGACCGACGCGTTCCTGATGACGCCCTGGCGCCTGCTCGTCTCGGGCAACGTCGTGCTGGAGAGCCCGCGCCACGTGGTGATCGCCGACACGTTGGCCCACATGGCACACCATCGCGGCCAGCTCACGGTCTACATGCGCTTGAACGACGCGCCGGTTCCCTCGGTCTACGGTCCGAGCGCGGACGACCGGGCTTTCTAGAGTCGCGCGGCCGCCGGGCGGTCGACCAGCACCGTCAGGTCGCGATGGCTCGCGAGGAACGTGCACGGCCAATCCGGGTCGTCGGTGCGCGTGCGGAGCATGCGCAGCGGCTCGGCCTTCGACGGACCGGTGGCCAGGATCACGAGCCTCCGCGCCCGGCGCAGGGTGGCGAGACCCATCGTGATCGCCCTGAGAGGCCGCTCCGCCTCCGGAACCCGGTTCTCCTCGGCGACGCCGTCGGGCAGGGCGCGCACGTGTGTGTCGAGGCTCGGCGGACGCGGAAGGTTGTAGGCCACGTGGCCGTCCACGCCGAGGCCGAGGACCGCGAGGTCCAAACCGCCGGCCTCCGCGAGCCGCTCCTCGTAGCGCCTGCACTCGGCTTCCAGGCTTCGCGCAGCCGTGTCCGGGAGGTGGCAGCGGTCGTCGGGAACGCCCAGCCGAGACCAGACGCAATCCCTCAGGAACACGCGGAACGTCCGCGGATCATCGAACGGCAGTACGAGCTCGTCGAGCTGGAACGCGGTCACGGGTCCGAGGCGGAGCTCGCCCCTCGCATGCCGCGCGGCGAGCTCGTCGTACATCGGGATCGGCGTCCTGCCCGTCGGCAGGGCCAGCACCAGCCCGCCGCGAGGCGATGCCGCGCCGGCGAGGAGGTCGGCTCCGGCCACCGCGACGGCCCGGGCGTCGTCGAGAACACGCAGCTCCAAGGGAAGGCAGCCTCCGAAGCGATCGCCGCGTAGTCTAGCCGCTTGGAAGGCGCTGCTAGAATCCGCCGGGTCGGCATCCATGGAACCAGCGCGCCAGGGCGAGCCAGCGCCGGAAACAGGCGCGCCTGCCCCTCGCGACACCCTCAGCGAGCAGATCCATCTGCTGGGCGACATGCTCGGCGACACCATCGTCGAGCAGGAGGGCTCCGGCCTGTTCGCCCTGGTCGAGGAGATCCGGGCCCTGGCCAAGGCGCATCGGGGCGGCGACGCGGTGGCGAGCGAGCGACTCGCGGCCGTCGTCGGCGGGCTGTCGCTCGCGGAGGCCCACGGCGTCGCCAAGGCGTTCGCCGCGTACTTCCAGCTCGTCAACCTCGCCGAGGAGCAGGAGCGCGTGCGCGTCCTGCGCCAGCGCGCCAGCGCAGGCGAGGCGTCCCTGGACGAGACCTTCGGCGAGGCCGTCGCCACGTTGCGGCGCCAGGGGCTCTCGGCCGACGAGGTCCAGGAGCTGCTCCGACGGCTGCTGGTGATGCCCGTCTTCACGGCCCATCCCACCGAGGCCAAGCGACGCACGATCCTGTTCAAGCTGGACCGCATCACGGAGGCCCTCGCGCGGCTGGATTCGGCGGTCCTCACCCCCGACGAACGGCGCGAGGCGCTTCTGGCGCTGCGGGAGGAGATCGTCTCCTCGTGGCAGACCGACGAGACGCGCGCCCAGCGGCCGGGGGTCATGGACGAGGTCCGCAGCGGCCTCTACTACTTCGAACGCACGCTCTTCGACGTCGTGCCGCGCCTGCGCGCGAAGCTCGCCCGCGCCCTCGCCGCCGAGTACCCGGATCGCGAGTTCGAGCTGCCTCCGTTCCTGCGCTTCGGGAGCTGGATCGGGGGCGACCGCGACGGCAACCCCAACGTGACCGTCGAGGTCACCGAGCAGGCGCTCAGCGAGCAGCAGGGCGTCGCGCTGCGGCTCTACCGGCGCGCCGTCGAGGACGTCCACGCCCACCTGAGCACGGCGGCGCGCTTCGGCACCAGCGCGGTCTTGCGCGAGAGCCTCGCCGCCGACGCGCGCCTCTTCCCCGACGAGGCCCGGCGCGCCGCCGAGCGTCATCCCGATCAGCCGTACCGCCTGAAGCTTGCCCTCGTCCACCGCAGGCTGGGCGCCACGGCCGAGGCCGCCTCGTCGTGGCGGGCCGAACAGAGGCCGCCCGGCGCGTATCAGGACGCCGAGGAGTTCGCCAGCGACCTGCGCCTCGTGCAGGCGAGCCTGCGCGCCCATCGCGGCGGGCGCCTGGCGGACGGCCGCCTCCAGTCGCTGGTGTCGCAGGTCGACAGCTTCGGCTTCCACCTGGCCACCCTCGACGTGCGCCAGCACGCCGAGCGTCACAAGGCCGCCCTCGACGAGATCTTCCGGCGCTACGGCGCGCCTGGGTACGCCGAATGGCCCGAGGAGCGGAAGGTCGCCGTCGTGACGGCGGAGGCCTTGGGCTCCCGGCCCCTGACGCCGGCCCGGCTCGACTTCGGCCCCGACACGAACGCGAGCGTCGAGCTGTTCCGCCTGGTCCGCCGCGCTCACGAGCGCATCGGCCGCGCCGCGATCGACAGCTACGTGATCAGCATGACGCGCGGCGCCAGCGACGTGCTGGCGGTCCTGCTGCTGGCGCAGGACGCAGGCGTCGCCGAGGCCCTCGACGTCGTGCCGCTGTTCGAGACGATCGCGGACCTGCGGGCTGCGCCCGACATCGTGGCGGCGCTGCTCCAGAACCCCGCCTACCGGCGCCACCTGGAGCGCCGCGGGCTGCGCCAGCAGGTGATGATCGGCTACAGCGACTCCAACAAGGACGGCGGCTATCTCGCGGCCAACTGGGAACTGCACCTCGCCCAGCGGCGGCTGCCCGCGGTCTGCGAGGCGCACGGCGTCTCCCTGGTGCTCTTCCACGGACGCGGCGGGACGATCGGCCGCGGTGGCGGCCGGACGAGTCGCGCGATCCTGGCGCAGCCTCCCGAGTCGGTGCAGGGCCGGATCAAGCTCACGGAGCAGGGCGAGACCATCACGAACCGCTACGCAGTGGCGGCCCTGGCCGAGCGGCACCTCGAGCAGCTGCTCCACGCGGCCATCGTGGCGACCGCGAATCGACCCGCAGCCAGTCCGTCCCGAGGCGGAGCGTGGGAGGACGCGATGAGCGCCCTCGCCGTGCGGGCGATGGACGCCTATCGTGGGCTCGTGGGCTCGCCCGAGTGCCTCCGCTACTTCCACGACGCGACGCCGATCGACGCCATCGAGCAGCTCAACATCGGCAGCCGCCCGGCCCGGCGCGCGGGAGGCGAGCGCATCGAGGACCTGCGGGCGATCCCGTGGGTGTTCGCGTGGACCCAGAGCCGGGTGAATCTGCCGGGGTGGTACGGCGTCGGCGCGGCGATCGGCGCGTGGGCGGGCGCGGAGCCCGCGCGCTGGGAGCTGCTCACTTTCATGTATCGCGAGTGGACGTTCTTCCGCACCGTCGTGGACAACGCCCAGATGTCCATGCGCAAGGCCGACATGGCCATCGCCGCCGCCTATGCGGGCCTGGCTGCGGACGCCACGCGCGACGCGGTCTTCCCCTTGATCCAGGCGGAGTTCGCCCGCACCGAAGCGGCGCTGCTCCGGGTGACGGAGCAGCGCGACCTCCTCGAGACGCAGCCGTGGCTGCGACGCTCGATCCGCCTGCGGAACCCCTACATCGATCCGATGAACGGAGTGCAGGTGGCGCTGCTGCGACGCCTGCGGGCGGCGAGCGACGCACGGGAGGCGTCGGCCCTGCGCGCGGCGGTGCTCGTCAGCGTCAACGGCATCGCCGCCGGCCTCAGGAACACCGGCTGAGCTGCCGCTCCAGGACGTCCAGCAGCGCGGCCTGGGCCGGGTTGATCCGGCGCCTGGCCTCCGCGAGGTCGAACCACTCCGCGCGGTCGAACTCCGGCACCGTGCGCCAGCGACCCGATCGCGGGGGCCACTGGACCCGCACGGTGTTGCTGCGGAGCGTCGCCGGATCCCAGTCTCCCTCGATCGCCCAGGCGTGGACGATCTTTCCGCTCCGCTGCCTCACGCTGCCCAGCGGCACGCAGACGCCTTCGGGGCGGAAGCCGGTCTCCTCCTCGAACTCGCGGCGCGCCGCCGCCAGCTCGCCTTCGCCGTCGTCGAGCTCGCCCTTCGGGATGCTCCAGGCGCCCTCGTCCTTGCCGGCCCAGAACGGGCCTCCGGGATGGACCAGCAGCACTTCCGCGCCGGCGCCGCGCCGGCGGAACATCAGGAGACCGGCGCTCGTCCGCGGCATCGGGCGGCGGCGTGGCACGGCGCCCTCACGGCCTCGCCTGCCCCGAATCCGGGCTCACCATCAGCGACGACACGTCCACGGCCTCGAAGTCCGAGCCGTGCACGCGGCGCAGCTCGCTCACGAGGACGTCGTCGTTCCAGCCCGGGTTCGGCGCGCCGGAGAGGAACCAGGCCGAGCCGTTGTCGGCCAGCATCATCCCGTATCGCTGGAGCGCACGGAGCACGACCTGCGTCTCGCGCGAGAAGCCGGCCAGGTCGAAGCTCGCCCGCAGCCGGAAGCGCTGACCCATGGGCGGCAGCGCGGCGTCGGTGCGGGAGGACGCGAAGTGCCGCGCCGGCCACACGTAGTCCCGCCGCGTGCGCGGCGCCGTGAAGCGCAGCGCATGGCGGATCTCGCCCGCGGCGACCTCGTCGAAGCGGACGAGGCCGGGGAGGACCGGGAGGCCGGCCGCGTCGGCCGAGGTCCACCCGGCCGGGCGCAGCGCGTGGGAGCGGAGGTCGAAGCGCGCCCCCGAGTCGGCGCTCCAGCTTCCGTCGGAGTTCGGGAAGGCGCGGTAGAGCTCGAAGAGGACGCAGGCGCTGCGATCGACCACGAGGACGTGACGGTCGCCGTCCCCTCGCGGGCCCCCCTCGACGGGGGCGTCGGGGGGCACGGGGTACGGACCGGGATCGCTCTCGTCCCCGTAAGCGGTGAACAGAATGGGCACGCGGGGCTGCGAGCCGGGCACGACCACGAAGGGGATCCCGATCGGCCCGCCGTCGAACGTGCCTCCGCCGAAGTCCGGGTGGACCGCCGCAGAGCGGCCGATGGAGGCGACGTAGGAGTCGGAGCGTCCGTCCCGGGGCAGGCCGTCGACGGCGCGGTTCCAGATGCTGTCGGCCGGGAAGACCGGGCAGCCCTCGAGGCTCGGGCCGGTGCCCGGCGACGGAGCGGGTGACGCGCCCCCATCTCCCCCGCTTCCCCCCGACGAGCCGCAGCCGAGGACGCCGAGCGCCACGAGCCCGGCGGCGAGACGGCGCATCACGCCCGCGGCTTCAGCGCGCCGTGCTCGACCCAGAAGGCGATCTGCCGCCGCACGCGATAGGCGTCGGCCGGAGCGTCCTCTTCGCAGACCACCGGCGGCACGCCACCGGCGGCCTTGGACCAGAGCGCCTTCAGGAACGCCACGTCCTTCTCGCCCCGGCAGGCGCGGGGCTGCACGCCTGTCGGTTCCAGGGCCGCCTCGTCGGCAGCCAGCAGAGCGGCGCGGTGGAGCTCGTCGGAGCGGCGCAGCCCCTCCATGAGCAGGCCGAGGATGTCGGGGCCGTCGGTGGAGGGCAGCTCGCCGTCGCTCTGGCTCCTGAAGCGGAAGCTCGCGGCCGTGGGCCGCTCGAGGAGCTGATAGAGCGCCTCGGGGCCCGAGAGCGGGTCGACGCTCGCCCCGACCAGCTTGCCCCGTGCGATCTGCAGCCAGCCCACCTCGTTCTTGAGGGCGTCCTCGAGGTGGAGCGTGCCGACGACGGACGAGTGATACAGGCTGTGGAGGAGGTTCGGCAGGCCGAACAGCTCGAGATCTCCGGACAGGCGCGCCGCCGCCGGCGGATGCTCCCCCTCCTGGACGGCGGCGTCCTCCGTCGCCGGGGGCGGCGCGGATGCCGCCGCGGCCGGCTCCAGGATCTTGCGCGCCTCCCGCTCCACGTCCGTTCCCGCGGCTGCGCGCAGGGCCTCCTCGATCGCCGGCCGCGCCGCCGGGGTGCCCGCGAGCGCGCGCACCAGCGAGACCGCACGGGAGCTGCTGGCCTTCACGACGACGCCCAGCATCTTGCGCGGAAGCGCATCGTGCAGGGCCTTCGTGAGCCTCTCGAGGAGGGCCCTGTCGCCCGAAAGGTCCACCCTTCCGAGCTCGACGAGCAGCTTCGCGGTGTCGCCCAGCTTCGGCTCGGTCTTCAGGCCGTAGGCGATCACGGTGCGGCGCCCTCCGGGAAGCCCCTGCCGGATCAAGGATGCCGCGACGCGCTCGAGGAGCGCCCGGTCGTCGGGCTCCGGGACCGGAGCGGCGAGCATCCTCTCCTCGAGTCTCTGGAGCAGTCGCGCAAGGGCGACCTCGGCCTTGTCGCTTCGCGTCGCGCCGAGGGTCGCGATGACCTCCTTCACCAGGGGCAGCGGCCTGTCGAAGTCCGCCAGCACCGTCAGCATCTCGACCTCGGTGGCCAACGACTCCGGCGACCCGCGGGGGATGCGGCGCAGCAGCAGGACCAGGTTGCGCTGGAGCTGCCAGTCGTCGCGCTCGAGGGAGCCGGTGAAGGAGTCCTGCAGCCACTGCACGACGCGCTCGCGTCCGGGTGCGCCGTGCGCCTCCATGAGCGCCAGCAGCAGCCGGCGCCGGTCCCGCTTCTGGGCCACCTGGAGCTCGCCGAGCACGCCGTCCGGCCGCAGCGGCAGGTAGAACTGGAGGACGGTGCGCAGGAGCGCGTGCTTCTCGGACCGCTCGCAGTACTCCTTCAGGCGCGCGGGCGAGAGGGCCTCGTGGCCGGTGCGGCGCAGCGAGTCGACCACCTGGGGCTTGACCTTGAGGTCGGTGGCGAGCTTCTCCGCCAGCTCGAACATGGTCGCGGCGCGGGCGAGGTGGCCTTCGTTGAACTGGCCGACCGCGGCCTTGACCAGCTCGTGGTAGCGGTGGGCCGCCTCGGTGGCGTCCTCGGCCATCGCCACGATCCGCTGCATGGCTCCCACCGTGCCCGACGCCGGCGTCTCGGCGCTTCCGGCCTGCGGCACCGACCACGCGGGCAGGCTGTCGCCCAGGAACTTGAAGACGTTGTCCATCGTTGCGGGTACGCCGAGCCGCTTGAGCTTGTCGAGGTCCTCGTTCAGCTCGCGTCCGCTCGCCGATTTCTCCGCCATCGCGGCCACGATCTGCCCCGTGAGCTGCGGAGTTGGCGCCGCGGCCGTCCGCTCGGTGCCCAGCTCCTTCTCGTAGCGCTCCATCAGCAGGCCCAGCACGCGGGCGATGCGGGCCTGGTCTTCCGGCGAGGGCGCGGGCACCTGGCCCAAACCGATCATCACCGCGCCGGGGCGCGCGGTGGCGAGCACCGGAGCGGCGGGCGGGGGCACGGCCGGTGCTGCGCCAGCGGCGGGAGCGGCGGCCCCGGGCGCGGCGACGATGGCGATCGGCGGGGGCGTCGCAGCTCCGCTGGTGGAGCCCGCCTGCCGGTGGATGACCGCGGTCGGCGTCGCCAGCAGCGGCTCCGTTCGCAGCGTCCGCAGGTTCTCGAGCAGGAAGGAGCGATCTGCCTCGGGGCAGATCTCGACGAGCTTCGGGACGACCGTCTCGAGGTACGGGATCAGGCTCTCCTTGGGAACGAGCCCGTAGTCGCCCAGCATCATGAGCTTTTTCACGGCGTGGTAGAGGTAGTCCGAGACCGGCAGCTTCTCGCCCGCGCCGTGGTACTGGGACGCCGTCCAGTTCTGGATCTCCGCGGCCACCAGCTCCGGCGGCTGCTCCATCAGCGTCGTGAAGCCTTCGGCCACGACGAGCGGCGCCACCATGTCGGACAGGTACTGTCCGAGGTCGTAGAGGGCTTCCTGCAGGCGGTGGGGCAGATCCGGCATCGTCAGGGCCCTCAATCCTAAGCTGCTTCGGGCCCGGCTGTATCATGGGGGATGCGGCTCGACCCTCTGGCCCTGCACGTGACCGCCGACTGAGTCGGCCTGTCCCGTTTCCCGTCCAGGAGGCTTGAAGATGGCGTCCTCGGCGCTTCACGTCGCCCTGCTGCGGGGCATCAACGTCGGCGGCCACAAGCGGGTCGCGATGGGCGACCTGCGCGGCCTCCTGGAGGACCTGGGCTTCGTCGACGTGCACTCGCTGCTCCAGAGCGGCAACCTGGTGTTCCGGACCGGGCAGCGAAGGACGCCGGCCCAGCTCGAGCGCCTGCTCGAAGCCGACACCGAAGAACGCCTCGGCCTGAAAGCCGACTTCCTGGTGCGCACCGCCGCGGAGTGGAGCGCGATCGTCGCGCGCAACCCGTTTCCCGCCGAGGCCCGGCGCGATCCCCGGCGCCTGCTCGTCATGTTCCTGAAGGAGGCGCCGAGCGCCGCGGCGGTCGAAGCGTTGCGGGCCGGCATCGTCGGCCGCGAGGTCGTCCGCGCCGACGCGAGGCAGGCCTACATCGTCTATCCCGACGGCGTCGGCCGATCGCGCCTGACCCACGCCGTCATAGAGAGGACGCTCGCCACGCGGGGCACCGGGCGCAACTGGAACACGGTCCTGAAGCTCGCGGGCCTCGTGGGAGCCTGATCAGGCGCGGGCGCCGAAGCGGCGCTCAGCGCGGGCTCTGGCCCGGCGCGCGACCTCGAGCCTGTCGCGACGCGGTGCGTTCGTGACCAGCGCGTCCACGAGGCGCCGGGCGGCGCCGCTGATCTCTCCGATCGCCTGCTCGAAGGCTGGTTCGTTCGCCTTCGAAGGCGCATGGAAGCCGCTCAGCTTGCGCACGAACTGGAGGGCCGCCGCGCGGATCTCTTCGTCGGTGGCGGGCGGCTCGAAGTTGAACAGGGGGCGGATGCTGCGACACATTGCGGGATTCTAGGCCGGCATGCCTGCCTTCGTCGTACGAGCGGAAGGGGATTTGTGTTTCGCGCTATTCCGGGTTGGGACGAACCCGTTCGGAAGCGAACACCCACTGGCTGGAACTCAGGCGAGGTCTCATTCGTAACACCCTGTTCAGGAACGAGTTAGACCGCGGCGGCGGACTGGCACGCATGGTGATTAGGGACACGGCATGGACATCGTTCGCCCCTCCCGGGCGAAAGAGAAGAGGATGCGCCAGCTGGCCGCGGGCGGCGGCGCCGTGGTCGTGGTGCTCCTCATCACGCTCGGGCTCTCGCGGCTGAAGCCAGCCGCGCCGGCGGTCGAGCGCACGACCGTCTGGATCGACACGGTGAAGCGCGGCGAGATGCTGCGCCAGGTGCGGGGCCTCGGCACCCTCGTGCCGGAGGAGATCCGATGGATCCCGGCGCTCACCGAAGGGCGCGTGGAGCGGCGCGTGCTCGAGCCGGGCAGCGCGGTCAGTCCGGACTCCGTCGTGCTCGAGCTGTCGAACCCGGAGCTGGAGCTGACCGCCCTGGAGGCCGAGTCACGGCTCAGGGCCGCCGAGGCCGCGTACACCGAGCTGAAGGTGCGCCTCGAGAGCCAGCGACTGGACCAGCAGGCCGCCGCGGCCAAGGTCCAGGCCGACTACCATCAAGCGCGGCTCCGGGCCGACGCCGACGAGCAGCTGGCCACCGAGGGGCTGATCGCGGACATCACCTTCAAGGTATCCAAGGTCACGGCCGAGGAGCTCGCCAACCGCAACGTCATCGAGCAGAAGCGGCTGGAGATCGCGAAGGACGCCGTGGAGGCCCAGCTCGCGGTCCAGCAGGCCGCGGTCGAGCAGCAGCGTGCGCTGGCGCGCCTCCGCCGCAGCCAGGTCCAGGCCCTGAAGGTGCGCGCGGGCATCGACGGCGTCCTGCAGGTCGTACCGGTCGAGGTCGGCCAGCGCGTGACGCCGGGCACCAACCTCGCCCGCGTGGCCCAGCCCGGCCGGCTCAAGGCGGTCGTGCGCGTGGCCGAGACGCAGGCCAAGGACGTCCAGATCGGCCAGAAAGCCACCATCGACACACGCAACGGGGTCGTCGCGGGACACGTGATCCGCGTCGATCCCTCGTCGCAGAACGGGACGGTCGGCGTCGACCTCGCCTTCGACGAGCCGCTGCCGAAGGGCGCGCGGCCCGACCTGAGCGTCGACGGCACGATCGAGCTGGAGCGCCTCGCGAACGTGCTGTACGTGGGCCGGCCGGCGCAGGGCCAGCCCGAGAGCCTGGTCGGCCTGTTCCGCCTCGAGGCGGGAACGAGCGAGGCCAACCGCGTGAAGGTGCGCCTGGGCCGCGCCTCGGTCAACACCGTCGAGATCGTCGAGGGTCTGAAGGAGGGCGACCAGGTGGTGCTCTCCGACACGTCGGCCTTCGACGCCCACGACCGCATCCGTCTGAACTAGAGGAGAGGAATGGCGACCACCCCACAGCCGTCCGCGCCGCTGATCCGGCTCGAGGGCCTGACCAAGGTCTTCTTCACCGACGAGGTCGAGACCCACGCCCTCGCGGGCATCCACCTCGACATCGAGCGCGGCGAGTACGTCGCGATCTCGGGTCCGTCGGGCTGCGGCAAGTCCACGCTGCTCTCGATCCTCGGCCTCCTCGACTCGGCGACGAGCGGCGCGTACACGCTCAACGGC